>CAILKC010000250.1 GCA_903834675.1 uncultured Victivallales bacterium
AAGAGCAGGAAACGCCGCGCCGCATTTCCCAGTAATCGGAGTGAATCAAGTCTTGTAGCGAAGGGGTTCAAGGGCCACATTTCCTGTCGGGGCCTGTGGCCCTGTGGAGTGGTTAGCCTAGTCCGCTTCAGGCCGAATGCAATGCTGGGTCGAGGAAGGAGTCATGGCGGATGTTGCCATTCTTTGCGTCGTACCTAACCAAGACCTGGGGGCCGTTTCGTCTGTTCGAGTCGTACCTGGTGCTGATTGGGTTGGGGATGCTGAGCGCCGCGGCGCTCACCTGGTGGCTGTTACCGCGGCTGTTCCAGAAGCTGCCGCGAGACCAGGGCAAGCCCTTTGTGCAGGAGGGAGAGGAGGCTAAGGGCAAGCCGACCGGGGCGGGGGTGGTGTTCACCGCCGTCTGCCTGGGCGTGCTGGCCTTGGTGTTGCCGCCGTCCTTCCAGATGTGGGAACTGGCGACGTGTCTGTTCCTGTGCATGCTCACCGGGTTTGGGGACGACTGCGCCTACCCGCACTGGAGCGAACTGCGTAAGGGCACGCTGGACTTAGTGGTGGCCTTCATGGCCAGCTTGGCGCTCTGCCAGTGCCGGGGGGTCACGGTGTGGTGGCCGCTCTTCAAAGGCGCCGCGCCGGACGGCAGTTTCCTGATCCCGGTATGGGTCTATGTGCCCTTGGCGACGGTGCTGTTGTGGTGGAGCATCAACGCCACGAACTGCACCGATGGAGTGGACGGGTTAGCGGGCTCGTTGACCTTGTTGTCGCTGTTCTATCTGGGCGGCTTTCTGTACGGCATCGTGGGGCACATCGAGGTATCGCGTTACCTGTTACTGCCGCACCGGCCGGACGGGGCCCGCTGGGGTATTTTGGTGCTGGTTGCGGCGGGTGGTCTAGCCGGCTACGTTTGGCACAACGCCAAGCCCAGTGCCGTGCTGATGGGCGATGCCGGGTCACGCTTCCTGGGACTGCTGGTCGGGATGGCCGTGTTGGCCGCGGGTAACCCGTTCCTCATCCTGGTGGTGGCGCCGGTGGTGCTGGTGAATGGCGGTACGGGCTTGGTGAAGCTGCTGCTGCTGCGTTTCTTCGGTAAGCTCGGGCTCGATGTGCGCCCCCCGGCGCGGAACATCGTGAATGCGGCGGCTCACCGTACGGCCACGGAAGCGGAGGAGGCGCGGCAGTCGCGTTTCGTGCGTTTCCTGCACTGTTACCGCTTCCCTCTGCACGACCACTGCCGCAAGCGGCTGGACTGGTCGGACCCACAGGTGCTGGTGCGCTTTGTCCTCTTGCAGGCGCTGCTGACGCCGATCCTTTTTGGCCTGTTGGTAAAGCTGCGCTGAAGGCGGGCCGCTGGCCCAGGCGGTGACTGTCCACGCGGCGGTGGGCGGTTCTAGACAGTGGAACGGCCGCCGCAACAAGGAGTGCCACCCATGTCTGCTGCCGAGAAGAACCCGAAGTGCAGCTGCGGCCAGGATCACCAAGGGCACCTGTGCGTGCTGCACAGCAAGGGCCTGCACGCCGCGATCTCGCACATCACCGACAAACCGACGGTGGTCTGCTTCAACTGCGGGCGGAAAGCGAATCGGGAGACGAACGTCTGCAATCCGATGCCGCTCGCGGAGAAGTGAGCCACGGCGGCACTCCCGCGAGCTCGCGTCGACTCAGCGCAGGTCAAAGGCGAAGAGGCGGGACTGCGGCGCCCCCCAGGTGGTGACCGGCACCAGTCGGACGCCGCGCGTGACGACGTTCAGCGGGACGCGGACCAGGCGCTGGCAGTTGTCGGCGATGGCAACTCCGCACTGCCACTGTCCCTGGCTGTCCAGGACGTCGAGACGGAAGGCCCGGGTCATGGTTTCGGGTACGGTGCGCGGCGGCTGCTCCAGCGGGTAGTTTGACAGGCAGTTCTTTTCCCCGTATGCGGCACAGGCGCCCTTGCCTTTGCGGTTCAGATCGCTGTCGAAGACCAGGCGTACCTGGCTGACGCGGGTGGCCTGAGCGAAGCGGTACTGGACCCAGGACGAGCCCGGCGTCCCCGCCCAGGCGTTGGCGTTGCCGCCGACCGGGCGGTCCACTCCATTGCGCAGCGGCTCGGGGTCGCCGACGCTGGCCGTGAGTTCGGCGTCGCGCGTCAGCGTCGGAATCTCGCGCGTCCGCCAGGGCAGATAGCAGTCGTCGTCGAGGAGCGCCTGCTGCAGTTCGCGGAGGTGATCTTGACCGACGCCACGGGGGCTGGTCTGGTGGCTGACGGCGAGGCTGGCGGCCGTACCCACGGCCTGCCCGCAGAGGGCGCAGGTAGCCATGACCCGGGTCGAACTCATGGCGGCATGGGTGCAACTGATATTGCGTCCGGCGCAGAGCAGGTTCTCGATGTTCTTCGAGTACAGGCAGCGGTACGGGATGCCGTAGGGCGAGGGGGCGGGGTGGAAGACCGTCGGGCTGCCCGGCCAGCGGATGCCGCCGGGGTGGTGATCGTCCATACTCCAGCCACCGTAAGCCACCAGGTCCTCGAAACGCCCCTCGGCGCGCACGTCGTTCTGGGTCAGGATGTGATCGCCCTCATAGCGCCGACTCTCGCGCTTGCCGGGGACGAAACTGACCCAGTCCAGCTCCCAGTTGGCGGCGCCGTGCTCGCCGCGGTTCTTGATGTGGTCCCAGACGCCGAAGGCCACCTGCAACAGCTCGTCGCGCAGCGCCTCGGTATCGTGGATGGAGTCGGCCTCACCACCCAATTCCATCCACCAGAAGTTGCTCAGCCCGGTGAAGCCATGGCCGCGGTTGGGCAGGTCGGCATCGCTGGCGTAGACGCGCGCCCCGCGCGGCGGAATGAAGGGCTTGGGCGAAGGGGTCTCGCGCACCTGGAACAGGCAGCTCATACCCATGGTCCGGGCGTCGGCCTGTTCGGGTTCGATGTCCTCGTTGAACTCACTGCGAGCTTCGCGCCCGCGGCGGAATTCAGCGCCGGTGAGAGGGGCGAGGATGCTGTCGCCCGAGCAGTCGGCAAAGACGTGGGCTCGGACGGTATGCCAGGTTTCCGCGCTGCCCTGCCAGCCCTTGATCCAGGCGATGCGCTTGCCTTCCATGCCGGCCGCGGTGCAGGAACAGTTCAGCAACAGCGTGAGATTGGGCTCCAGACGGGCGGCTTCGTACAGCACGCTGTCCCAGATCGAGAAGTTACTGGTGGGGTTGCGGCGGTTGTTCTCCAGGAGGATTTCTTCGAGGATGCCGGTTTCGCGGGTGTTATCCCCGTGGGCGCCGCAGATCCACATGCGGATTTCGCTGGAGGCATTTCCCCCGAGGACGGGCCGATCCTGCACCAGGACGACCTTGCTGCCGCGGCGGGCTGCCGCCACCGCGGCACACAGTCCCGCCATGCCGCCGCCGACCACGCAGAAATCCGCCGGGTGAATCCGCTCGCGCATCGTGACGTCTCCTGATTGGCAACGGCTCGCTTCGGCCTTCGCTACAAGACGCTACCGTAAGCACGCCGACGCCGCCGGTCAACCCCGAGCCGCCGGTCGGGGGCGCATGTCAGCTCCGTAGGTGGTGACACCTCAGGTCCTGGGGTTCAGGGATCAGGGATCAGCCCAGCCCCCGGCTGCGGCCGGACCTACCGGAATGAGACGTGCCGCCGCGGTTCCCCTTCCGATCCGGCCGGGACGCGCCGGATCGCCTGGAGGGCGGCCCTGCGTGGCCGCCGCGGCGCCGACGCAGCGGCGCCCTCCAACGCCCTTCGTC
>CAILKC010000251.1 GCA_903834675.1 uncultured Victivallales bacterium
GCAATAAGGAAGTCCGCCTGGAGCGCTGAAGGCGCGCGGCCATACCAGCCCAGGGCAACGCCCTGGGAATAGGATAGGTATGGGTTTGAGCCCTGTAGGGGCGAGCTATCTGCCCTAGGTTCGCGCTGAGGTCGCATAGGCCGCCCCTTCAGGGCTCTATCTGTGGGGTGAACAGGTACCCAGGGCGTTGCCCTGGGCTGGTATAGAGCGCCCCTTTGGGGCTGAATACCTCGGCCCATCCTTATTGCACAGGTCGCGTTTTTTTAGGGCAGCGTCACGCCAGTGGTGCGGGCGAGGGCGAAGGCCGCCGTCAGGCTCAGCAGGGCGGCCGCGCCGAAGCCGGGGAAGAGTTCCGTCCGGCGCTGCCGGAGGGGTCGAACGATCAGGGCTTTCTCCGTGGCCTCGATGCGGCGGATGGCGGTGGTAAAGGTTTCCGGCGCATCGGCCCGCACAAACACGCCCTCGCCCTCCTTGGCGATGGCCTGGAGTCTGGTCTCGTCGGCGGCGGTCTCCACGGGGCGGTACTGGGTTCCCGCCAGGGTCTTGACGGGCAGCACGGCGTTACCCGAGCCGATGCCCACCACGTGGATCGTGATGCCGCGGCGGGCCGCCAGTCGAGCGGCTGCCGTGGGGCTCAGCTCGGCGGGAACGTTGTCCCGGCCGTCCGTGAGCAGGATCATCACGCGGTGCGGTGACTGGCTGGTCTTCACGTGTACGGCGCCGAGGGCGATGGCGGCGGTCAGTCCGGTCCCATCATCCAGCAGGTCGGTGCGCAGGTCTTCCAGCCGCGTGCGTAGCAGGTCGTGGTCGAAGGTCAGGGGACAGGCCGGGTACGGTTTGCGGGCGAAGACGACCAGGCCGAAGCGGTCCTGGGGTCGTGCCTGCATGAAACGCCGCAGCTCGCGCTGTGCGCAGGTCAGGCGGCTGGGGCGGTTCGCGGCTTCCTCGGGCTTGGCGCCGACGGGGATATCGACGGCGTCCATGCTTCCCGAGATATCCAGGATCAGCATCACGTCCACCGCCTGGCGTTCCTCGCGGCTGCTCGTTTGGACCCATTGCGGTCGGGCCATGGCCACCGTCAGCAGCAGCCCGGCCAGCGTTTCCAGGAAGAGCGGAACGCGGCTCAGGACGGCGGCCCGGCGGCTGCGGGGCAGGCCGCGTGCGTCGGCGATGGGCAGGGCGGGCGGGGGCCGTCGCCAGGCAGCCAGAGCCACCAGCACGAGGGGTATCCCCAGCAGCAGTCCCCATGGAAAGACCAGTCTCACGAGAGATTCTTGCTCCCGGCTGGCATGGGTTTGGCGGCAGGCTCCTCGGGCCAGTTGCGTACCGCCGCCGCGGCCGCATCCACGAGGCAGAAACCGACCGGCGGTGACGGCGGTGGCGCGAAGCGGTCGAGGTCAACGGCGACGAGCGTGTCGAGCAAGCGTGCGTACGCTTCTCTGCTGGTAGCGGGTAGACGGCTCTCGCAGGCCCGCAGCTCTTGCGTCGTCAGGTTGGGGCAGGGCAGGCCGGTAGCGGCCGCGGCAAACTCGGTCAGCAGTGCATGGACGCCGTCGGCACAGGGGCGCTGGCCGCCCGTGGCTCCAGCCGCCACGGCCTCGGCGCGGTGGCATGGGCATCCGGCCGCGGCCTTTTCTCTATCCAGCTTTTCCAAGATCACGTGCCGGACCCCATCGGCAACCCGTGGGCGGCGCCGTAGTCTGGCCGCCGCGAGCCAGACCAGCGTCAACGCGACCGCCAGCAGCCAGAGGGCCGCCAGCAGCAGGCGCAGGTCGGCCGGCGGCGCCGGCAGCGGTGGCGCCAGACGAGCTTCGACGCCCACGGTCGGTTGGGTGGCCGGTGGCGCGGCCAGCGGCGTGGACGAGGCTGGGGGGGCGGTCGGGGCGTTCATCCCAGCGCCTCCACACCGCTTCCGCCGCGGCGGGCGCGGCGGGCGCGGCGCGTCAAGAAGCGCGCCAGAGTCGCCAGGGCGTCGTCGCCGCTGGGGATATCGACCCACTCGCCGCCACCGCGGCCGACGGCGGCCTGCGCCGCGGCGGTGGCGCGGGCGAGGGCGGCGCGGTACTCATCCAGCGTCGTCGGGGACGGGCTGACCGAGACACGGTCGCCCGTCTCCGCGTCGTGCAGCCACAGGGCCCGGGCGCGCGGCAGGGCCTCGGGCGGTTGGCGATTGAGGTGGAGTACGATCAGATCGTGGCGGCGGGCGAGGCGGGCCACCGCCGTCGCCAGCAGCTCGGCAGCCATGTCGCTGATCAGGAAGACCAGGGAGCGCTGCGGGGCAAGTTGGCCGGCCGTGCGCAGGGCCTGGCCGAGGTCCGTGCGGTCGGCGACCGGCTCGTGGCAGGCCACCTCACGGATCAGCCGCAGGGCCTGGGCCCGGGAGCGTGCGGGGGGCAACCAGAGCTCGGTCTGCGCTGAGAACAGCAGCAGGCCGACGCGGTCGCGGTTATGGACGGCCGCCAGAGCCAGCAACGCCGCCAGGTCCGTTGCCGCGGCGCGAGCCGCCAGCCCTGGCGCCGGACAACGCATGGAGGCCGAGATATCCACCAGCAGCAGGCAGACCAGTTCGCGTTCTTCCCGAAAGACGCGGACATGCGGGCGGTGGGTACGGGCGGACGCCTGCCAGTCGATCAGCGCCGCATCGTCTTCGAAGGTGTACTCGCGCAGCCCTTCCGCTTCGATGCCATGGCCGCGAAAGACGCTTCGGTAGGCCCCCGCCAAGCCCGTATCCAGCAACCGAGTCACCCGCATCTCGAGGGCGCGGACGCGCCGCAGAAGGACCTCGACCCTCGGCATGTCGGGCGCAGGGGAGGTCATGGTGTCCTCAACACCCGCAGGATCTCGCCGACCAGGTCCGTGGCAGAGAGTCCGCGGGCATCTGCCTCGAAGGCGGGGACCAGCCGGTGTGCCAGCACGGCGACGGCGACCTCCTTGACATCCTGCGGGATGGCATGGCTGCGACCGCTGAGGATCGCCTGGCAGCGCGTGGCCAGGGTCAGCGCCAGTGCGGCACGTGGGCTGACGCCATACTCCACCAGGGCGCTGACGGCGCCGACGGCCTCGCGGTCCTGGCCGTCGGCGAGTTCGTGCGTGTGGCCAGGCCGGGTGGCGATCACGACGTCGAGGATGTACTCCGTGATCCGGCGGTCGACGTAGACCAGGTCCACCGCCCGCCGGGCCTGCAAGACGGTGGCGAGGTCGGTGATCTGGCGCACGGCAAGATCGGGGGCCGGGGTCGCCATGCGGGCGATGATCTCACGTTCGTCGTCACGACCGGGGTACGAGACCACGGCCCGCAGCAGAAAGCGGTCCAGTTGCGCCTCTGGCAGGGGGTAGGTGCCAGCGTGCTCGATGGGGTTCTGTGTCGCCAGTACCAGGAAGGGCTGGGGCAGGGGCCGGGTCTCGCCACCGAGGGTCACTTGACGTTCCTGCATGGCTTCGAGTAGGGCGCTCTGCACCTTGGCGGGGGCTCGGTTGATCTCGTCCGCCAGCAGGAGGTTAGCGAAGATGGGTCCCTGGCGCACGCTGAAGCTCCGCGCTTCCGGGTTGTACATCAGCGTGCCCAGCAGGTCCGCGGGCAGCAGGTCAGGGGTGAACTGGATGCGGGAGAAGGCGCCCCCGACCGTCGCAGCCAGGGCTCGTACGGCCAGGGTCTTGGCCAGTCCCGGGACACCCTCGATCAGCACGTGCCCGCCGGTGAGCAGTCCGCAGAGCAGGGCATCGACAAGGCGGTCCTGGCCGATGAGGACGCGGTGCAGTTCGGCGCGCACGGGGTCGAGAAACGCCGTCAGGGCGCGTACCTCACGGTCGTTGCGGTCGCTCGCTTCGCTGCTCATCAGAAACATGCCTCCAGAAGCCCTGGCAGCCGGGCGCGGGGGGCCACGCCGCCACGGAGTCCAGCCAAGGCTCTTTCAGAACCCCCCGGACGGCTTCTCTGCCGCGGCGGCTTCCGGGATTCCCCAGATACGGCGGAAGCCCTGGCTGCGCCAGAGCGGACCGCCGGCTCCAGGTAAGACGCTGGCAAGCCGATGGTTCTGCGAGAGCCTCGGTCATTATAGCGGCGCGTCGGCGCGCCCGCCAGCCCTGGGTGCGTTGCGTTGGGCCTTGCAAAGTGGTCTCCGCGTGTCAGATTGGCCTGCTGGCCACAGCGGTGTCCCCGCCGGACAGCCTCCTGTCTGTAGCAGGTCACAGGCGACGAAGGATAGTCCCCATGAAAGCGGTCCAATTGACTGGCATCCGCCAGATGGAATTGCGGGTGGTTCCGGACCCGGTGATCCGGCGGGCGGATGAGGTGTTGTTGCGTCTGCGCGCCGTGGGTGTCTGCGGCTCGGACGTGCATTACTACACCACCGGTCGCATCGGCAGCCAGGTGGTCTCCTACCCGTTTGCGGTGGGACATGAGGCGGCCGGGGTGGTTGAGGCCATCGGTCCGGGGGTGCGGCGCCTCAAGCCGGGAGACCGGGTGGCCATCGATCCGCCGCTGTCCTGCCATACCTGCGACCAGTGCCTGGCCGGTCGGCATCACACCTGCCGTAACCTCAAGTATCTGGGTTGTCCCGGCCAGCTTGAGGGCTGCCTCAGTGAGTTACTGGTGATGCCCGAAGAGTGTTGCTTCCCGATACCGGACACGATGACGTTTGCCGAGGCGGCGCTGATTGAGCCGCTGTCGATCGGTGTTTACGCGGTACGGCAGTCCATCGCGATGCCGGGCGCCAAGGTGGGCATCCTCGGCATGGGCCCCATCGGCTTCAGCGTCATGCTGCCAGCCTTGGCGGCGGGCGCGGCGGCGGTGTATGTGACCGACCGCATCGAGAGCCGCGTCGCCCTGGCCCGGGCGCATGGCGCCTGCTGGGCTGGCAATCCCGACCGTACAGACATCGTCGACGAGATGGCGCAACGCGAACCGCTGCTCCTTGATGTCGTGTTCGAGTGCTGTGGTCAGCAGTCGGCGCTGGACCAGGCCATGGCGCTGCTCAAGCCGGGCGGCAAGCTCATGCTCATCGGCATCCCGGAATTCGAGCGCTACAGCTTCAGTGCGGAGATGGGCCGCCGCCGCGAACTCTGCCTGCAGCACGTGCGCCGTCAGAATGCCTGTGTGCAGCCGGCGCTCGACTTGGTGATCGGGGGCAAGGTCAACCCTGCCTTCATGGTCACTCACACCTATCCTTTGGCGCGCACCCAGGAGGCATTCGACCTGGTGGCGGGTTACGCCGAGGGCGTGCTCAAAGCCATGGTGCAGGTGGGCTGACAGCCCCGTATGCAAATCCTTGCTGACAATCGCAGAGCCCGGCACGACTACCAGGTCCTCGACGCGCTGGAGGCCGGCATCGTGCTTACGGGGACCGAGATCAAGTCCTGCCGGGCGCGCAACATTTCCCTTGCCGACTCCTATGCCAAGGCTGAAGACGGTGAGTTGTGGCTGGTCAATGTCCACATTGCGCCGTATGCCCAGGGCAACCGCAACAACCACGAGCCGCGTCGGCCGCGGAAGCTACTGCTTAAACGTCGTGAACTGAACCGTCTGACCCAGGCCGTCGAGGTCAAGGGCCTGACCTTGGTGCCGCTGAAGGTCTACCTCAACGACCGCAGCCTGGTCAAGATCGAACTGGGGCTCTGCCGCGGCCGGCAGCAGCATGACAAGCGCGACGAGCTCAAGCGGCAGGATGACGACCGGGAAATGCAGCGTGCTGTGCGGGCCCTGCGCTAAACCGTGACCCCTGACCCCTGACCCCCGAATCCCCACTCGCCATGAAGGTCTCAGACTTCGACTTCGATCTGCCGGCGGATCTCATCGCCCAGCACCCCGCCGAGCGGCGCGAACTGTCACGCCTGTTGGTGTTGCGGCGGGAGAGTGGCCGGTGCGAAGTCCGCAGCTTCGGCGACTTGGGGCAGTATCTGCGCCCTGGCGACCTGCTGGTGCTCAACGATACGCGTGTGATTGCGGCCCGGTTGTTTGGGCGCCGCGAGCCCACGGGCGGCGCGGTGGAGGCTTTTCTCCTCGAGAGTCTTGGTGCCAGGCGCTGGCACTGCCTGCTGCGTCCCGGTCGGCGTCTGCGCGGCGGTGACCAGGTCGTCATCGACGACGGCGCCGGCGGCGCCCGTTTTGCGGTGTCCGCCCGGCGGCCCGATGGGACCTTCGAGGTAGATTTCGACGTGCCGGATGTGTTCGCCCTGCTGGAGCGAGCGGGTCGGGTGCCGCTGCCGCCCTACATCCACCGTGAGGCCTCGGCGGCGGATCGCGAGCGCTACCAGACCGTCTACGCGGCCAGGCCGGGGGCGGTGGCGGCGCCCACCGCCGGGCTGCATTTCACCCAGGCGGCTCTGGACGGGCTGCGGCAGGGCGGCATCGCCATCGCCTGCGTGACGCTGCACGTCGGCCCGGGCACCTTCAAGCCGGTACAAGCCGACCGGGTGGAGGATCACGTCATGCACGAGGAGTCCTACGAGCTTCCGGCCGCGACGGCGGATCTGGTGCGGCTGACCCGCGAGCGGGGCGGGCGTATCCTCGCGGTTGGCACCACCGCGGTGCGCACGCTGGAGACCTGTGCGGACCCCGCCAGCCGCACCGTGTTGGCCGGCAGCGGTCGCACCCGCATCTTCCTCTACCCGCCCCGGTCGCCGGTGGTCTGCGACGCCCTGCTGACCAACTTCCATCTGCCACGCTCGACGCTGCTGATGTTGGTCAGTTGCTTCAGCACGACCGAGAGGGTGCTGGCCGCCTACCGGCTGGCGATCCAGGAGCGCTTCCGCTTCTACAGTTACGGCGACTGCATGCTGGTGTTGCCGGAGCTCTAGTACACGTCTTCCGTGTCCAGCGTCGCCGCCGTGACCTTATGGCGGAAGAGGTGGTAAGCCCAGACCTGGTAGGCGAGCACGATGGGCACGAAGATGGCGACCACCACCAGCATGATGAGCAGGGTCTTGGGGGTGCTGGCCGCGTTGTGCGCCGTCAGGCTGGCCGTCGGCGTGTTGCGCGACGGGAACAGGTTGGGGAACAGCCCGATGACGCCGAAGAAGGTGACCGCGACGATGGTCAGCGCGGAGCACGCCCACGCGGTCCAGTAGCGGCCCTTGGCAACGAACACCTTGATGCCCAAGAGCGCGGCGACGGCCACGAGCGGCACCAACCAGAGTGTCGGGTGCGCCAGGTAGTTGTCGTAGAGCTTGGTATCGAACCAGGACGCCACGAGGAACAGCACCGCCACGGCCAGCAGCGCCCACCAGAGCCTGCTGGCGGCTTGCACGGCGCTGCGTTGCAGTTCGCCTGCGCTCTTCACCGCGAGCCAGGTTGCGCCGTGTACCACAAAGAGCAGCAGGAACAGGATACCTCCCGCCAGGCCATACGGATTCAGCAACGAGAACAGGGTGCCGAAGTAGCCGGTCTCGTCGAAGGGCAGGCCGCGGAAGATGTTGGCAAACGCCACGCCCAGGAGGATGGCGGGCAGCAGGCTGCCGACGAACATGCAGGTGTCCCACAACCGCCGCCAGCCCGGGCTGTCAAGCTTAGCGCGGAACTCGAAGGCCACGCCGCGCAGGATCAGCGCGAAAAGGATGAGCATGAGGGGTGCGTACAGGGAACTGAACATGAAGGCATAGAACCGCGGGAAGGCGGCGAAGGTAACGCCGCCAGCGGCGAGCAGCCAGACCTCGTTGCCGTCCCAGAGCGGACCGGCGGCGTTGTACATGATGCGGCGGCGCGTGTCGTCCTTGCCGAGAAACGGCAGCAGGATACCCACGCCGAGATCAAACCCATCGGTCATGAAGTAGACGGCCCAGAGCAGACCCCAGAGGAAGAACCACACACTTTCCAGCACCATGGCGACGGTTCCTTTTCCGTGTTTTGGCTACACCTGAACGTCCATCCGAGCCGCGGCGCAGTGGCCGCAGCCGACGTCTTTACCTGCGCTTCTCCGGGGCTGTCGGGGGCGGCAGCGCCGCGGGGCCAAGGCGCGCGGTCCGGATCATCAATCCGAAGGCCACCAGGCCCAGGAGGCCATACACCACGACGAAGCCCACCAGCGTGGCGAGGACCTGGCCCGAGGCGATGGGCGAGGCGGCGTCACGGGTGCGCATGAGGCCGTAGACGATCCACGGCTGCCGTCCCACCTCGGCCACGGTCCAGCCCAGCGCGATGGCGAGGTAGGGCAGGGGGATGGAATAGAGCATCAGCCGGAGATACCAGGCTGCCCCCTCGAGCCGGTTCCGCAGCAACCAGCCGAGCGCGGTGACCGCCAGGAAGTAGCCCCCGAGCGCGACCATCAGGCGGAAGGCCACGTAGGTCACCAGCACCGGCGGGCGGTCTTCGCGGGCGAAGTCGGCCAGTCCCTTGACCTCGGCGTTGGGGTTGTGAAAGGCCAGCAGGCTGAGCGCGCCAGGGATGGGGAGGAGCGCGACCGCGTTTTTCCCGGCCGTCTCGTCCGGAATGGCGAACAGGTACACTGGCGCACGGCGCGCGGTCTGCCAGTGCGACTCCATGGCCGCCAGCTTGGCGGGCTGCGTCGCCGCCACGTCGGAGGCGTGCAGGTGCCCCTCCACCAGCTCGACAAGAGAGAAGATCAGGCCAAACCCAAGGGCCAGGCGGAACGAGCGGCTGAAGAACTCTACGTGCTGCCTACGCAACAGGTGGTAGGCGCTGATGCCCATGACGACGAACGCCGCCAGGATGTAAGCGCCACTCAGTGTGTGCGCGATCTTCAGGAGCGCGGTGCGCTGCGTTACGACGGCGAGGAAATCGGTCAACTCCGCCCGTCCGGCGGTAGCGTTGATCGTGTAGCCCACCGGGTGCTGCATCCAGGCGTTGGCGGTCAGAATCCAGACCGCCGAGAGGTTCGCGGCGGCGGCCACGATCCACATGACCGCGGCATGCGCTTTGGCCGAGAGCTTCTTCCAGCCGAAAATCCAGACGCCGATGAAGGTAGACTCCAGGAAGAACGCGGCCGTGGCCTCGATCGCCAGCAGCGAGCCGAAGATGTCCCCCACATACTGGGAGTAGCGCGACCAGTTGGTGCCGAACTGGAACTCCAGCGTGATGCCGGTGACGATGCCCAGGGCGAAGTTGATCAGGAATATCTGACCCCAGAAGCGAGCCAGGCGCTGCCACAGGGGATCGCCCTGGCGCGCGTAGCGCGTCTCCATGATCGCTATCAGCACGGAAAGCCCCAGCGTCAGCGGGACGAAGAGGAAGTGGAAGTAGGTTGCCGCCGCAAACTGTAACCTTGAGAGCCACACCACATCCATACCGGAATCCCTTTCCTGTTCAGTCGTTGGTCACGAGGTCTGCGCGGCCCGGTTCGGCGGTCGCGTCCGGCGCGTTTGTGCCACCGTCGGCGCCCAGGCCGTGGTGACTGCCGCCGCCTTGCGCCAACTGGGCAAAGGTCACCGTGCCCAGCGTGTCGCGGAGCTTGCGCCGTAGGTCTTGCCACACGGGGTGGACGCTGCAGGTTCCGCTCCGCTTGCAGGCACCGGGGTTCACGGCGCAATCGTTCAGGCAGAGCTCACCGTTGCCGATCTCCACCACCCGCAGCAGGGTCAGCTCCTCGGGCCGCGCGGCCAAGGTGTAGCCACCGCGGGGCCCGCGCGTGGTCCGCACCACCCCGGCGCGACTCAGTTGCTGGACGATCTTACGGAAGTAGAGATCCGGCACGCCGGTGGCCTCAACCAGGCTGCGCCGGTCTGTCAGGGTTCCCGGTTCGCGCTGTGCCAGGAAGAGCACGCACCGAACCATGTAATCCACGGTCTTGCTGAGCCGCATGAACCTTTTCCCGTCTCGGGTGCCATGCACCCCTGGGTCCGCCTTCCGCCCTTGAATAGGAGTTATAGGACGCTGATTATCCTAATAATGTGCTGCACGCTCTGGTCTCGTCAAGCGGGAGGGGCAAAAAAAACCGACCTGTGCAATAAGGATGGGCCGAGGTATTCAGCCCCAAAGGGGCGCTCTATACCAGCCCAGGGCAACGCCCTGGGTACCCGTTCACCCCACAGTTTGAGCCCTGAAGGGGCGGCCTATGCGACCTCAGCGCGAACCTAGGGCAGATAGCTCGCCCCTACAGGGCTCAAACCCATA
>CAILKC010000252.1 GCA_903834675.1 uncultured Victivallales bacterium
AGCGGGAAAGACCTGGCCCGCGGCGGCGCTGCGGGCCTGCACGGCTGGCGCCAGCCGGGTCCAGGCGTAGTCCAGCATGGCCGCGACGCAGGCGCGGTCGTAGCGCCGGTAGTACTCCGTATCCGCCGCCTGCACGGCGGGACTCGAGGGAGCCACGCCAAGCAGGATCAGGCCCGCCAGGAGCCCGCCGACGCCGTGGGTGTTGATCCGCCCTGAGGTCATCGTTTCAGCGGCCTTACGCATCTTCTCTTAAAGGTGGGGCGCGAAACCGGCTAAAGCCTCGACTACGTACCCGCGCCGGGCTGGCGCTCGTATCAGCGGCCAATACCCGTCACCCGCAGGCGCAGCTCGGCAGGGTTGGCGGTGCGATAGGGGCGATCGGGCCGACTGCCGCAACGGTACTCTTCGAGATTCGTGAGGCCATCGCGATCGGGGTCTCCGTCCGCACCCTGTTCGAGGTTGCCGAACCAGCGCATTTCCCAGGCATCAGGCAGGCCGTCGCGGTCGGTGTCGTCGGCAGGGCTGACGGCGTCAGCGAGGAGGATAACATGGGTGCGGTAGGCGCCGAGGCGGGCGCCGAGGACCGTCTGGAGCGCCAGGATGATCGTTTCTTCAGGCTCGGGTTCAACATCGCCCAAGAGCGCGACGTGAACGGTGGCGGAGAGCTGGCCCACCGAGAAGGTGATGGGGGTGTCGGTGAACTGGAAGTCCGTGCCGCGCCGCGCGCTGCCGCCGGTGCAAGCTACGACCAGGGTGACCGTGTCGCGGCCCGGCGGCAGCTCGGAGAGGCCGACCTCGATGGAGAGCGCCGTCTTGGCTTCGCGGACCGTGGTTGAGGGGGTGACAAAGGAGACCAGGGCGCCGCCGACATCGGGGGCGTTGGGATCGGTGCCGCGAGCCATCTCCGTCGCGTTGGTGAAGCCATCGCCGTCGGTATCGGCGAGGGCATCGGGGGCGCCGTCGGTGGCGCTGTTGGCGGTGAGTGGCGACAGGCCGTGGGCGAGTTCCCAGCCGTCGGGGAGGCCATCGCCATCGGTGTCGGCGCGGCGCGGGTCGGTGCCGATCTGGTTGAGTTCCCGGCCATCATCGAGGCCATCGCCATCGGTGTCGGCGCGGGTGGGGTCGGTGCCATGGATATAGACTTCAGCGCCATCGACCAGGCCATCGCCATCGGTGTCTGGCACGGTGGGATTGCAGCCCAGACGGCACTCGTCGGCATTGCTGAGGCCATCCTGGTCGGGGTCATCCTGAGCGTACTGATCGAGATCGCCGAAGCAGCCGTACTCCCAGCCGTCAGGCAGGCCATCCGCGTCAAGGTCGAGGGGCAGGAGCGTATCGAGAGGCAGGGTCCGGCCGGCCCGGTAGAGTTGCTGGACGGCTGCCGCCGAAAGTGCTTCGGAGAACCACGCCAGGCCGCAGGTCAGGCCACAATAGGACAGCAGGGGCGTCTCGCGGGCGGCGCTGTCGGCACCGACGTACACCTGGTCCCACGGCGCCAGGGCGAGGAGCACGATGGCAGCGCTGTCTCCCGCGGTACACACCTGGGCGCCGTCCAGAAAGAGGACCGGAGCGCCGGGGTCGGGGCAGGTCAGGACAAGCTGATGCCAGCCATTGGCAAGCGTGTCGACCTCCAGGCTCCAGACGGCGGCAGCGCCGTCTGGACCAGTGCCGGCGACCGCAGCGGCGAGCCGGCCGAGGGCGTCGAGCTGGAGCGTGGCCGCGGGCTGGCCCGCCGCGGTGGCGGTGGAGAGGAGGACGCCGCGGCCCGCGGACTGGAACCACAGGGCGAGGGTGC
Source organism: uncultured Victivallales bacterium (assembly GCA_903834675.1). The sequence continues at coordinate 1,796 of CAILKC010000252.1, forward strand.
GGGCGGGGGCGGTGGCCTGAGCGGCAGGGAGCCCGGTCCGTGAGGCGCTGCCTGCGGCTTGGAGACGCAGAGCCCCGTCAGCGAAGGTGGCCGTCCCGGCCGGGGTCAGGCGAAGGTCGGCGGCGAGGGGGTTTTCGAAGGACTGCGAGAGCGGCCAGAAGGAGGCCAGACTAGACAAGGCGGTGAACAGGGCACGAGGCACATCGGCCAGGTGCGGATCGGTCCCGAGGCGGGCCTCGATCAGGTTTGGGATGAGGTCGCCGTCGGGGTCGGCGGCGGCATCGTTGACGAAAGGATCAAGGCCCACCGCGACTTCCCAGCCATCGCGCATGCCATCCAGGTCGCTGTCGGGAGCCATCGCATCGGTGCCGAGGCGATACTCGGCCAGGTTACTGAGCCCATCGCCATCGGCGTCGTCTGAGCCCGTCTGAGCTCTGCCGAGGAAGGTCCGCTTCTCCCAGCCGTCATCCATGCCGTCGCCATCGGCATCGGATTGGGACCATTGGAAGAGGGTGATGACGTTCCAGGCGCCCGGTATCAGGGGCTGATTCAGGGCGGCGCTGCGCAGGGTGTCGGGATTCCCGAGTTCGATTCTGGCGGTCGCGGCGGCATCCGTCCGCAGAGCGACGCCGACGCCGTTATGCCAGAATTCGGCGAGGGTGATCTCGGGAGGCAGGGAGTCTGGCAGGTAGAGCGCGAACTGGACGACGGCATCGGCGTACAGGGCAGAATGGGGGGCCACGATGCCTTGGGGGCCGGCGGCGCAGCCCAGTAAGCGCAGGGATCTCGTATGGCCAGGAAACAGCGGGGGAACGCGGGTCACCAGACAGCGCTCGGTGGGCCACTGCGGACAGCGCAGCCAGTCTCGCGGCAGCCAGCCGGGGGTATCGCCAACGAAGTCGCCGCCGACGGTTCGTTCCGGCGCCTCGAGGGGCCAAGCGCGGTAGTAGGCAAGGGGCATGGTGGGAGCCTCGGGGGGCACCATGATCGACAGGTCCGATTGCCAGCCCCCGGCGGGATCCAAGAACACCTCAAGCCAGCCGTAGTCGGCGCCGGGGCGGCGGGGTTGGTTCACCGTGACCGCGGCCCAGTTGCTGACCGGATTGCGGGCGAAGCTGGCCTGGAGAGTCCGCGGCTGGTCGAGGGCGAGAGTGAGGGGATTGTCGAGGGCGCGTTCGTGGGGCAGATCACCCGCCCAGCCGCGGAAGTGGCAACCGCGCTCCGGGATGGCAGTAAGGCGTACCGGGGCGTCGGCGGCAAACCAGTCGGCGGCGGGCTCGACGCGGCCGGGGCCAGTGGCCGAGGCGGTCAGCAGAAACTCAGTCTGCCAGGCGACGGTGATGACCCGGTCCGCGTCCATGGTGATGGCAGCGCCCGCGCAGTCTGCGACCCGCCGTTCGCCGGGGGCCCAGGCGACGGGTGAGGACACCGACCACACGGCGAGGGCGCCGTAGTCGTACTCCCCTGCCCCCTGCGGCGCGCCGTAGTCGCTGCGGATGGCCAGGCTATGGCGGTCGATGGCGAATTCAGCGTTCACCGAAGCGGGCGCCTCGAGATGGATGGACGTGGCGGCGGCCAGGGGGTCGGCGAGGCCGGCGGTGTCGCCCTGCCAACGCACAAAGTGCCAGTGCTCAGGGGGTTGGGCGGTGAGTGGCACCTCGGTGCCCCGCTCGTGGAAGGTCGTACCCGCGGGGGCGCCGCCGCTGAGGCTCAGGGCGACATCATCGTCGACCGCGGTGACCCGGAGAGACGCCGGGGCCAGGCCGACGGCCTCGATCCAGAGCACGGCCTCGGCGTCGGCGGTGTCCGCATCATCTTCGGGCGCACTGAGCGCCACCGCGACCCCCGCGACCCAGTTGCTGGGGTCGAGGCTGAAGGCCTGGCCGGAGACCAGGGCGAGGCCCGTGCCAGGAGGCTCAAGGCGGACGGTGACGGCCAGGGGCGCGGCGGGGGCGCGGCTAAGCGAGACGGTGAAGGAGGCGGTGCCGCCTTCGGGAAGCGCGATCGCGGTGGGAGCGAGCACAAACGCGGGCGGCGCGACGGGCGAGCGGCTGGCGAATGGGGTGTTGCCATCGAAGCCGAGGTTGATACGGGCGCCATTGGGCGCGGACTCCGCAGCCCCGTCGTCGGCCGGGTCGCCGGCGTCAAGGGCGGGGCTGCTGACCGCGTCCACGGCCCACTGGGTGCCATCCCAGCGGCCGCCGGTGCTGCGCAGTCGGTAGTTGCCGGTGGCGGGCTCCGCAAAGAGAGGGTCCGCCTCGAGGTTGCCCGCGCCCCAGGAAGCTCCCGGCGCGCCAGCGGCCAGGCCGCCCTGAACGCAGCTATAGGCGACGGTGGGAGCGCTGGCGCCAAGGCTGACGATTTGGGGGCAGTCCGGCCAGGTGGCATCGCGGTTGCCCCAGAGGATGCAGTTGCGCAGGACGGGGTTGCTGTCGCGGCAGAGCAAGCCACCACCGGCGGGCTCGGCCGCACCCGCGCCGGAGTTGTCGGCGAGGGTGCAATTGAGCAACTGCGGGGAGGAGCGCAGCAACTCGAGGCCACCGGGTCCCGATGACGAGGTGTTCCCGCAGATCAGGGTGTTGCGGATGAGGGGGGCACTGTCGACGCAGAGGATGGCGCCGCCGGGGCGATCCAGGTCGCCGTGATTGTCGCGGAGGATGCAGTGGGCGAGGGTGGGCGTGGCGCCGTCGGTGCAGTGGATGCCGCGACCTGAGCCGGTGCTGACGGTGAAGCCGCTGAGGACGGCGCCCGAGCCGGCGCCGCTGGCGAAGACAACACCAGGGCGCGCTCCCGGCTCGGCCGGGGCGCCGCTGATGAGGGTCGCCGCGACGGTGGCGGGGTCGGCCGGATCGAGGCTGGTGAGAATGAGGTCAGCGGTGGTGAAGCGGACGGTCTCGGGGTAGGCGCCGGGGTGGACGACGACGGTATCGCCGGGGGCCGCGGCGTTGATAGCGGCCTGGATGGTGGCTTTGGGGCCATGGCCATCGGCGACGGTGGCAGCCAGGCCGTCGAGGGCGTCGTTGCCGGCCAGGCCGTCGACGTAGCGATTGGTGGCGGCGCGACTGGGCCCGGCGAGGCCCAGCAACCCGATTCCCAGCGCCAGGGCGAGCAGGCGCGGCAGGCCGTATGCCTGTGCCCCACGCGGAGCGGTCAACCGGCAGTTCCCAGGGTGCTTCCGAGTCCGGCCCATGGTCATCTCCCAGGGCGATTCGCGCCGCAAGGCCGAGGGGTGCGGAGAGGAGTCAAGCAACGCCGGGGCCTGAGCCCGGAGCGGGCGAAGACAGGACCATGGGCGTCCTGTCCCAGCTTGATCGAGACCCTCCTCCGTACCGCTGCCGACCCGATTCCTTCACCGTCCCCGCGCGCGTTGTCATTTCTATATCCGCCCAAGCAGCGAAACCCAAGGGCGAGCGCCGGAAAAAGGTGAATTCCGTCTCAGAAGCGGTGGTGACTACTCAGGGTTCAGGGTGCAGGGTGCAGGGTGCAGGGTTCAGGGTTCAGGGTTCAGGGTTCAGGGTTCAGGGTTCAGGGTTCAGGGTTCAGCCGAGCCCCCGGCTGCGGCCGGGCATACCGGAATGAGACTTGCCGACGCGGTTCATATTCCGATCCGGCCGGGACGCGCCGGATCGCCTGGAGGGCGGCCCTGCGTGGCCGCCGCGGCGCCGACGCAGCGGCGCCCTCCAACGCCCATCGTCCGCCGCGGCAAGCATTTTCCGGGGCCTGTTCTTTGGACTGTGACCTCAGCGGAAGC
>CAILKC010000253.1 GCA_903834675.1 uncultured Victivallales bacterium
CAGTTGCGCTACCTGATCGGGTCTGAGCACGGTTGGCTGGGGGCGATCGGTTTCGGCGCTGCAGCCTTGCATCTGCGGGATCGTGACCACTGGATCGGCTGGGACGCTGAAGGGCGCGGGGCTCATCTGGACCAGGTTGTGGGGCTTGCCCGTTTCCTGATCCGTCCAAGCGTCCGGTGCAGCAATCTGGCTTCGCACGTGCTGGGGCTGTGTGTCAAGGCCATGCGTTCGGACTTTGAGCACCGGTACGGCTACCCGCCGCTGTTGCTCGAGACCTTCGTGGATACGTCCAGCTTCCTGGGGACGTGCTTCCGTGCAGCCAACTGGGTGCGGGTCGGACAGACGCAGGGACGCGGACGTCAGGACCGCGAGATGAAGGCCGCCAAGAGCGTGAAAGATATCTATGTGTATCCGCTTGCGGCGGACTTCCGCCAAAGGCTTGGACTGCCGCTTGGCAGCGGCCTGGGACCCCTCGGACTGGCCGACGGTTTGGACGGCGAACGGTGGGCCGAGCAGGAGTTCGGCGCCGCTGAACTGGGTGACAGCCGGCTGGCTCGTCGATTGGTCGAGATCGCCGGAGCCAAGGCGGAGAACCCCAGCAAGGCCTGGACGGAGATAGCCAAAGGCAACTGGCCTGCAACGAAAGCGTATTACCGCTTCATCGACAAGCCGGCCGACTCGCCCGTGACCATGTCCGGCATCTTGCAGCCGCACCGGGAACGGACGCTCCAGCGAATGAAAGCGCAGCAGACGGTGCTGTGCATTCAGGATGGCACCGATCTGAACTACACGAACCTGGATCAGTGCGAAGGACTGCACACCATCGGCAAGAATCAGACCGGGGCGAAGAGCAAGGGCCTGCATCTGCACTCGACACTGGCTGTGACGACCACAGGACTGCCATTGGGAGTGCTCCGGGCAGACTGTCCAGAGCCCCAACCGAAGCGGCTCGAAGTGAAGGACAAGAACGGCAAACTGAAGAGCGCGCCAAGCTGCCAGATCCCCATCGAACAGAAGAAGACCTTCTCGTGGATCGAGGGGATACGAGACCTCAATGACATCGCCCAGCAGACCCCCGGCACGCGCATTGTCTCGGTGATGGACCGCGAAGCAGACTTCTTCGAACTGTTCGACCAATGGCGCAAAGACCCGCAGATAGACCTCCTCGTCAGGGCCATGCATGATCGCCAGACCGCCGAGGGAGTCAAGCTTTTCGATGCCGTCAGAAACAAAGGGGTGCAGCATCGATACTCGATCCGGATCCCTCGCCAGAGTGCCAGGCCAAAACGCAGCAAGCAACACGCACGACCGGCCCGAGCGACACGGGTGGCAAACGTGGCTTTGCGCTATGCCCGCGTCAAACTCCAGGCCCCCGACTACCCCGGCCAGGAGGGGAAAGCTCCCGTTGAAGTGTCGATCATTCACATCGTGGAAGAAAACGCTCCTCCCGGCGTCAAGCCCCTGGAGTGGTTCCTGCTGACAACGATCCACGTCCGCGATGTCGAAACAGCCATGCAGTGCGTGCGCTGGTACTGCCTGCGCTGGCGCATCGAGGACTGGCACCGCGTCCTGAAGTCCGGCTGCCGCATCGAGGAAGTGGGGCATAAGACGGCCGACCGTATCCGGCGGGCCATCGCCATCAACCTGGTGGTCGCGTGGCGCATCATGCTCATGACGCTGCTGGGCAGGGAGGCACCCGAACTGCCTGCCGATGTGCTCTTCTCCGACATCGAGATCGAGGTCCTGCGCCGTCATGCAAAAAAAACGGCTTGAAACCGCCGACCACCCTCGGTATTGCCGTGCGGTTGGTGGCACGCTTGGGCGGCTATCTCGACCGCACGCGGGACCCGCCACCCGGACACGAACTGATGTGGCGAGGCTATGCGGCATTGATGCTATTGTGTCAGGGGTTCTCACTCAGTGATGTGTGATATTGTTAGACACGACTTATGGGTAATGGGCAGGCCGCGCGCAGCACCTCCAGCCACACCTCCAGGCTCTGGGTCAGGAAGAAGCGTCCCTCGCACAGCAGCCTGGAGGGGTCGTCGAGCACCGCCACCAGATAGCTCTGTGCCTGCCGCCGCCGGCCGTCCCGGCCCCGGCAGGCGATCAGCGGCCCATACATGATATCGGCCTGCCACAGCGCGCTGGACCAGCCCGCTTCGAAAGCCCGGCGCTCCCGCGCGGCGCCCTCGGCGGGGCTCTGGCGTTCGCGGCGCACGACGGCAGCCCAGCGGTAGAACGTGCTGTGGCTCGGTCGGCCGGCTTCGATCAGGCCGTTGTGGCGCAGATGCTCGTAGACGGCGCCGCAACGGACCTCGGGATGCTCGGCGAAGCGCGCCGCGGCGGTAGCGGTAGAGCCACTCCTCGAGGGTCCCGGACGCAGTGCGGCGCGGTTGCCCGCCGGGAAGTGTCCAGGTTCGCGCCGACGGCTCGGAAAGAGCCTCGGCGAGCGTGTGGTCTGCTTCGGGCGCTAGCAGTGGGCTGATCACCCCGAAGCGGAAGTAGGCGGTCTGCCTGGCGTCGTCTTCCATAAGCGGCTTGCTGTCCTCCAGGTGCCGAGTACGAGTGTGGGAGCCCTGCGCCGCCCGCACCGTACGGGCCGAAAATGCGCATGCGTCCATACCCTCGGCCGAGAACAGCCAGTTTCCCGTCGCCCGCTGGGACTTACGGTTCCTCGGGGCACGGCGCGCGTTGGGGGGTATGTTATGCGGCTGCGCAACACGAGCAAGGAAAAGGTATGGCCAAAGATCGCATCGCTGTCATCGCCTGTGGCGTTCTGGAATGGAATATCGAGCGGCTGCGGTCGCGGGTACAGTGCCGCGAGCTGATCGTGCGCATTCTGCCCGGGCAGTTGCACAACGATCCGCATCGGTTGCGGGAGTTGTTGCAGGCGCAGATTGACGAACTCGATGCCGAAGAGGGGCTGCGCGGCATCGCCTTGGCCTACGGACTGTGCGGCCGTGGCACCATCGCCTTGCAGGCGCGTGGGGTGCCGTTGGTGCTGCCGCGGGTACAGGACTGCATCGGGGCGTTGCTGGGCTCGCACAATCGGCACATGGAGCAGTTCAGCCGACACCCCGGAACGCGCTATCTGAGTCAGGGTTGGTACGACAGCAATCACGCCAAGCGGGTGACGGAGCGCTACCACACGGCGCGCAACGATTCGCTCTACGGCCCGACCTACGATGAGCTGGCCCAGCGCTACGGCGCGGACAATGCGCGTTTCATTGCCGAATTCCGCGACTCCTGGAAGCGTAACTACCGGCGCTCTGGCTACATCCACTTCGAGGGCGAGAGCGAGGGCGGGCCCGCCGAGGCGGCGTCGCGGGCTCTGGCCAGCGAGCTGGGTTGGGACCATGAGGTCATCGCGGGTGACGAGACGCTGCTCTTCGCCATGCTCAACGGCGACTGGAGTGACCCGCGGCTGCTGCTGGTGCCGCCCGGCCACAAGACGGCGTCGGCGCCGGGCGAGGCGGTGTTCGGCTTCACGGCGGGCGTGGATGGGCATATCGAGGAGGTCTTGGCTCGCTTCGCGGCGGCGGGGCCGGGCGAGGCTCCCGCCCGCACGGGCATCGGCCTGGGCATCGATACGGGCGGCACGTACACGGACGCTGTGATTTACGATTTCGGCGCCGGCCAGGTTCTGGCGCTGGCCAAGGCGCCCACGGTGCATGAGAACCTGATCGAGGGCATCCTCGGGGCCCTGGCCAAGTTGCCAGCAGAGCCCTTGCGCCGGGTCACCCGGGTTGGCCTGAGCACGACCCTGGCCACCAACGCCTTCGTCGAGAGCAAGGGCCGTCCGGTGGCGTTGCTGCTGTTGAGCGGCTTCGCGGTGGATACCGAGGAACTGCCCTTTCGCTTCGTGCGCCATCTGCGCGGGGTGATGACGATTGACGGTAACGAGTCGCAGCCCATCGACGAGCAGCAGGTGCGCGACTGTGCCCGCGAGGCCAAGGCTGCCGGCTGCGAGGCGATTGCGGTCAGCGCCTTCGGCAGCGTGATCAACCCGATCCACGAACAGCAGGTCGCCCGTCTCGCCTTCGAAGCGACCGGCCTGCACGCGGTGTGCGGCCATGAGCTGACCAGCGAGTTGAACTTCCTCGAGCGCGCCAACACGGCCGGCATGAACGCCAAGCTGGTGCCGCTGATCGAATCCTTGATTGACGCGGTGACCGGGGCCCTGGCCGAGTATGGCTTGCGCGATGTCCGCATCATGGTGGTGAAGGGTGACGGCAGCCAGCTTTTGGCCGACGTGGCCCGGCAGGTGCCGGTGGAGACGGTCCTCAGCGGCCCCGCGGCCAGCGTCGTGGGCGCGGCCCGCATCTTCGGGGCGCTGGATGCGGTCGTGGTGGACATGGGCGGCACGACGCTTGATGTGGCCGTGCTGCGCAAAGGCTTCCCCGAGCTCAGCGACACGGGGGCCCGGATCGGGGAGTTCCAGACCAGCGTCCGGGCCATGGACGTGCAGACTATCGGTCTCGGCGGCGACAGCGAGATCGATCTCTCCGAATGGCCCGCCGTACGCATTGGCCCCCGCCGCATCATCCCGGTGTGTCGGCTGGCCGAGTCACAGCCGCGCTTTGCCACTCAGCTTGCCGAGCTCTTGCGCGACGTGGTCTCGCGCCAGCGCCACGCCACCGACATCGTGGCACTCGCCCCGGGGGCAGATCCGGCTGCCGACCGCATCCTGACGCAGATCGCTGCTGGCCCGGTGCTGCTGGGTACGCTGGCCCATCGCCTCAATCGGCCCTCGCCCGACTACCTGCCCTGGCACGCCCTGGAGAGCCGCGGCCTGCTGCGCCGCTATGGGCTGACGCTGACCGATATCCTGCATATCCAAGGCCAGTTCGACGCCTTCGATGGCACCCTCTCCGCCCGCGTCATCGAGCACTGGTGCGTGCTTCTTGACACCACCCGCGAGGAGATCGTCGAGCGTATCCTGCACGAGTTCCGGCGCCTGGTGATTGACACGGTATTGCAGGTGGCCCTGCCGCCGCACAGTCCCTGGCCCGCGGGCGGTGAGTTGCGCCGCTGGCTCACGGCACGCATGGCAGACCATGAGCCGCAGGGCGATGCGTTCATCGGCGCGAAGCTGCAGGTGCCGCTGATCGGCGTCGGCGCCCCGGTCGGGGTCCTCTTCCCGGGGTTGGAGCGGCATCTGGGCACGAAGATCATCCTCGGTGAGCTCTCACCGGTGGCCAACGCGGTGGGGGCGATTGCCGGCGACGTGATGCTGCGCGAGATCGCCGTGGTAAGGGTCCGCGACGATGGCGTCTTCGTCTGCAGTTGGCGGGGTGGCTCGAGCCGTGCCGCGGACCTGGGCGACGCCCTGAAACGCTGTACCGAGGCGCTGACGGCTATCCTGCGGCGTGAGGCGGAGGCCAATCGTATCCCCTTCGCCCAACCGGCCTTCTCCCTGGTCCGCCAGGAAGCGACCACCCGCGATGGCGCGCTCTTCCTCGGGGTCACCCTGCGCGCCGAGTTGCGCGGCTAAGCCGCTACGGCCAGAGCGCCGTACCTGGGGGTCTTGCAGACGGCGGGTACCGCGAACCCGCCCGGAACGGGCTGGGCATCGCGGGCTCCAGGGCCAGTCGCGGGGTTTTGCAAGGGCCTACTGTGGTTGCGCCGGCGCCGGGGACGTCAGCGCAATTCGACCTCAAGAGCGGCGGCCAGGTGCGTGCGGACCTGCTCGTGCAGGGCGTTGACGTCCTTGTCCGTCAGCGTCTGTTGCGGGTCGCGATAGGTCACCGTGTAGGCCATGCTGATGCGACCCTTCCCCAGGGCCTTCTCGTCCTGGTAGATATCGAACAGCTCGATGGCCTCCACCAGCGGCAGTCGCAGCGCGGCGATGGCCTCGACGACCTGCCGGTGCGTGACCTCGCTGCCGACCACGAAGCTGATGTCGCGAGCCACGGCGGGGAACTGCGGCAGGGGCCGGTAGGTCATGGACGACGGGGCGTGGGCACGGACGCGGTCGAACTCGATCAGCGCCATGAACAGCGGCGACTTTAGCCGCATGTCCTTGGTGAGGTCTTCGCACACCTGGCCGAAAACGGCCACGGCTTCGCCCCCCAGCAACAGGCTGCCGCAAGCGCCATCCCGGAAGGCCGGGTGCGCCGCGGCGGCGGCGCTGGGAGACAGGCGGCGCGCCGCGAACCAGCCCTCGAGCACGCCCTTCAGGTCGAAGAGGTCCAGCTCGCGCTTCTTCTCCTCGCCGAAGCGTTCAGGCTGAGCCCGGCCGGTCATGATGATGGCAATCTGGAGCCGCTCCTCGGGAAGGTCCGGATCGTGTACCAGAACTCGGCCCAGCTCGAAGAAGGCCAGATCATCACGGCCGCGGGCAATGTTGTGGGCGGCCGTGGCAAGCACTCCCGGTATCAGCGTCGGTCGCATGGCGCCGAGTTCAGCGCTGATCGGATTGAGCGGCCGCACAAGCTGGCACTCCATCACCCCGCTGCAGCGAACCGCGGCATGGGGGTGGACGAAGCTGTAGGTCATGGTTTCGTCCAGCCCCAGAGCCCGGAGCTGGGCCCGCGCCGCCTCGATGGGGTAGTAGCAGTCGTCGGCGCGCGTGCCCCCGACCAGGGCAGCGACCGGGCTCCCCGCGATGTTGTTCAGACCGTAGAGCCGGGCTACCTCCTCGATCAGATCGGCTTCGCGCAGCAGGTCCGTGCGCCGCCAGGCCGGGATGCGCACGGTGATCGTCTCCGCGGTCTGACTCGTGACCTCCAAGCCCAGGTTCACCAGGAAGCCGCAGACCGCTTCCGCTGGAATCGACACCCCGATGAGGGCGTTGAGGCGCTGGAAACGTGCCGTGACCTCGTGGGGCTGGTAGGGCCGGGCGTAAAGATCGATACTCTCGGGCACGACCTCGCCCCCGGCCAGTTCGGAGATGAGTGCCGCGGCGCGACGGCTGGCCCACTCGGTCATCTCGATGTCGATGCCGCGCTCGAAGCGGTAGCTGGACTCGCTGCTGAGGCCGACGCGACGACTGGTGGCACGGATACAGGCCGGGTCGAAACAGGCGCTTTCGAGCAGGACGGTGGTGGTCTGGTCGCGGATGATGCTGTTAGCGCCACCCATAATGCCGGCCAGCGCCACGGGCCGGGCGCCATCGCAGATGAGAAGGGTCTCGGGCGTCAGGGTCCGCTCGCACCCATCGAGGGTGACCATGCGGTCCTCGGCCCGGGCCCGGCGCACGACGATGCGGCGACCGTCAAGCAGGTCGTAGTCGAAGGCATGCAGCGGCTGGCCGCACTCCATCATGACGTAGTTGGTGATGTCCACCACGTTGTTGATGGGGCGGATGCCGACGGCCTTGAGCGCCTTCTGCAGCCACTCGGGGCTCTGCCCGATGCGCACGCCGCGGACGATGCGAGCGAGGTAACGCGGGCAGAGATCCGGGGCGTGTACCTCCACCGAGGTCAGCTCGCTCAGGCGTACTCCGGCGGCTTCGCGCCAGGCGGTCTCCGGCAAGCGAAAGCGCTCCAGGGTGCCGCTGACCGCCGCGATCTCGCGAGCGATCCCGATGTGAGAGTTCCAATCGCAGCGGTTCGGCGTGACTTCCCAGTCGATCACGGTGTCGGTCCCGAGCACCGCCGAGACGGGCACGCCCAAGGGCGCCGTGGCCGGCAGCACGACAATGCCGGAGTGGTCGTTGCTCAGCCCCAGTTCATCCTCAGCACAGATCATACCGAAGGACTCCACCCCGCGAATCTTCGCCTTGCGGATGGTGATGCCGCGCAGTTCCGTGCCGATCAAAGCACAGGCGATCTTCTGCCCGGCGTCGCAATTCGGCGCCCCGCAGACCACCTGCAGCGACGCCGCCGCCCCGGTGCCCACGGTGCAGACGCTGAGGCGGTCGGCGTTGGGGTGCGGTTCGCGCTTGAGGATTTCCCCCACCACCACCGAAGGCGGCAGCGCGCCCAGCCGTTCGATGCCCTCGACCTCAAGGCCGGCCAGGGTCAAGCGCTCGGCCAGCTCGTCGGCCTCCCAGGGGATGTCGATGTAGTTGCACAGCCAGCGAAAAGAGGTCTTCATCGGAAGGGTTCCCTTCAGGCAACCACGTAGGGTTTAGGGTTCAGGGGTAGAGGGTTGGATCATCCAGAGATTGCGGGCCACGGTTCAGCGCCAGCCAGCCATCTACGCCCCGCTTGTCGGGAGCATGCTTCACGTAGTCTTGACCGAACGCTGCCACCCTGAACCCTCCGCCTCCAGCCTATCCTCAGAATTGGGCCAGGAAGCGCACGTCGTTCTCATAGAGCAGCCGGATGTCGTTGATCGCGTGCCGAATCATGGCAATGCGCTCGATGCCCATACCGAAGGCATAGCCGGTCCAGGCCTCGGGGTCGTAGCCCACTGCGGTGAAGACGGCCGGATCGACCATCCCCGCCCCGCTGATCTCCAGCCAGCCCGAATGCTTGCAGACCCCGCAACCCTTGCCACCGCACATGATGCAGGAGAAGTCGTACTCGATGCTGGGTTCGGTGAAGGGGAAGAAGTGCGGGCGGAATCGTATTTTCACGTCTGGCCCCATGATCTCGCGGGCGAATTCCGCCAGCACGCCCTTGAGGTCGGCCAACGAGACCTGGCGGTCGACGTAGAGCCCCTCGATCTGGTGGAAGTTCATGCTGTGCGTCGCATCCGGAGTGTCGCGCCGGTAACAACGCCCCGGACAGATGATTCGCACCGGCGGCGGCTGCCGCTCCATGACCCGAATCTGCACCGGGCTGGTCTGCGTGCGCAGGCAGCGGCCATCGGCCAGATAGAAGGTATCCTTGACATCGCGCGACGGATGCTCCGGGGGCGTATTCAGCGCATCGAAATTATGGTGGACCGTCTCGAGGTCCGGCCCATCGGCGACCACGAACCCCATGCGTCTGAAAATGGCCACGGCGTCATCCATCACCCGGGCCACTGGATGCAGGAAGCCGCTGTGGCGCCGGCGGCCGGGCAGAGTCACATCGACGGCCTGCACCACGGTCTCCTGGCGGCCCAGTGCCGCCCGCGCCGCCTCGAAGGCGGCTTCAATCTCCTGCTTCACGCGGTTGGCCGTGCGGCCGACCTGCGGCCGTTCCTCGGCCGGCACCGCTCCCATGCTCTTGAGCAAAGCGGTGATTTCGCCCTTGCGGCCCAGAAAGCGGATGTGGCACTCCTCGATCTCGGCGCTCGAGGTGACCACCGCTAGCGCCTGCTGCGCCTGGACCAAAGCCTCTTGTAGATGTGTCTCGATCTCGTTCATGGTCAGGCCTGCTGCTCCGCGTTCGCCCGCCGCAGCGGGTACCCCCGGCTCCGGCAACCCACCGACATCGACAGGTCGCCCGCCGAGAACTCGCAAACCTAGTACCAATAGCGGCGGAACCCGATTTTTCCAGCCTCTACTTGGGCAAGGGGCGCATGTCAGCTCCGTAGGTGGTGACTACTCAGGTCCTGGGGTTCAGGGTTCAGGGTTCAGGGTTCAGGGTTCAGGGCCGCGGCCTGGCATACCGGAATGAGACTTGCCGACGCGGTTCCTATTCCGATCCGGCCGGGACGCGCCGGATCGCCTGGAGGGCGGCCCTGCGTGGCCGCCGCGGCGCCGAC
>CAILKC010000254.1 GCA_903834675.1 uncultured Victivallales bacterium
CCATGGACTGTCGGTATGCCGCCCCGGCAGGGCTCAATCTCGTTTTGGATTCCATTCCCAGGGCGCTGCCCTGGGCTGAGGAATGGCCGCGCTTTCAGCGCTCCGCGGCGTCTGGCATTCGCGACACGTCCCGCGGGAAGTCTCCCCCAAGAGTCAAGGGACCCGTTCTGCTCGCCGGACGTGGAGACGATCGAAACAGAAACCCCTACGAAACTGACCTGCGCCCGACTTGACCTGTTTGGATACTGCTGCCGGCGGCCCTATGTTCTCGTAGGTACTAGGAGCGTCGAGAGGACGCGCCGCCCATGTCTCCCATCATCGTCTGTCGGAAAAGGAGTCGCAGCATGAGAAAGCCTCGCTCGGTCCGCCTCTTCACGCTGATCGAATTGCTGGTGGTGATCGCCATCATCGCGATTCTGGCAGCCATGCTGTTGCCGGCCCTGAGCAAAGCGCGGGCGAAGGCCAGACAAGCGAGCTGCCTGTCCAACCTGAAGCAGCTGGGGGTGGCCAATTTCATGTATGTCCAGGAGTTCGATGGTCGGCTCGTGTATAGCTGGCAGGCAGCCGCTCCCCAGACCTGGGGGGATGGCGCTCTGAACGTCTACTTCGGCGACAATGCAATCCGCCGTTGCCCCTCCGACTCCACGGATGGCTTCTGGTGTTACGGCTTGTACGGCTCACTCGCCGGCCAGCCCTTGGACAGCTACGTGCCCAAGCCCTCCGGCACAGCCCTGATGGCAGACAACACGGAACTCAGCAACTCGGGGTCTCTGGTCGCGACGCCGGTCTCGGCGTTCGTGAGAGCTAGTCACGGCCACTGGGAGGTGAACTACTGTCGGCCCTACGGTGGCCCGGCTGGCGCTGCTAACACCTACACTCCCCCCACCGCTCCCAGTCGGCCAATGAACCCGTGGGTGCATGAACCGAACGTGAACATCCTCTTCTGTGACGGTCACACGGAATCGCTGCCGTCGCAGAGGGCGTGGGGGCCATACAACTACGGCGATACCAGCAACATCTGGGATAACCTCTGAGCAGCCGCGAAGAGATCGCCCCGCTCCGCCACCGCCTTGTCTGAGACTCCAGGCAAACGCTCACCTCTCAACCTCAGCATGAGCTCAAACCATGGGCCGATGATCGCGCTGGCCGCCTGCGCCCTTGCCTTCCGGGCGGCGGCCGCGGACGGGCAGCCGGGCGTGGCCAGCCCGGCCGCCCCAGCGCTACCGACCAGCCCGCCGCTGAACCTGCTGCTCAACCCGGGCCTGGACTTTCACGCTTTCGAGAGCGCCCGGACGGGTAAGGCCACCGCTTTCCGCAGCGGGGAGATTCCCGGCTGGGATCAGAACGCTTACCGTGACGCGGAAGTCTACCGTGCCCCCCAGGTCCGGGAGTTCCGCCCGCTTTTCCCGGTTGACAACCTCGTCGTCATCCACCCGGGCAAGCGCCTCTCCCAGTTCGTTCTGCTGAGCGAGGCTGGCCTGGACCCTGGCGACCGCGTCAGCCTGTCGGTGTTCGGGCAGCAGTCGCAGCCAGGCGCTCTCAGGGCTGTCCTCAGCGCCATGCAGACCGACGGCGCGCCCGGGGACTGGAGCCCGGCCACCTTTGGCCAGGACGACAAGCGTACGTTTGCTGCCTGTGTGCGGGGTGAGCTGACGCCTGTGCCCATCGGCAGCGCGCTCTCCGGTGCCAGCGGCGGCTTCGAGTTGAGACTCGAGAATGTGGAGATCAGCGGGATCCGCCCCGCCCAGCCCCTGCCCCTCGACCCGGCCGCACCCGAGAACCAGCGCCCTCACACCATCGGCCTGACCGTGGAGTTCGCCAATCTCGCCAACCGCGACCTCTGGATCTACTCCCCCTGCCTGGTCGGTGGCCCGGCCGCACGCAACCGCCTGCCTGCGGCGCGACCCCTGTCAAGCCTCTATCGGCACCTGCCACGGACGATGCAGAAACTCTGGCGCGGCGAGCCGCTGCACATCCTCCAGTTGGGCTACAGCTCCGACCACGGCGATGCTAACCCGCCCCTCTACCTCTACGACGAAGACCCCCAGTCGCCGACCTTCAAGCAACCGCTCCAACGTGAGTTCGACGGGACCAAAGTCGGGCACCCGGAGTGGAACGACTACATCGTCTCGTGGAACCTCTACTTCTCGGCTTGGGGCCGGACACGCGCGGCCCTGCTGCGCCGATTCGACCTCCCCATCAACCGGATCATGCACAACGTCATGGCCTGCGGCGGGTCGTTTGTCCGCGAAGCGCACTCTGGCTATGCGGACTACGCCGCGCTCGCACTTCCCCCGGGGTACGAGAACGGCCATCGTCCCGGCAAGACCTGGCAGGCGCTCTACCCCGAGGTCTGCAGCCGACCCGAGGGACCGGTCCCTGACCTCGTCACCCTCGGCTATGGCAAGAACTGGACCTCCGACCCGGTCGACGAGATCGAGCAATACGAAGGCGCCATCCGCTGGTTCCAGCGGCACTATCCGAACGTCGAGTTCATCCTCTCGGTCAACGACTGGCGCGAGGGGTTTGTCGAGAACACCGCCGCGCTGAAGGAGTTGTCGCTGCGCTACCAGATCCCGTTCATCGACTTCGGCAAGGCCCTCCACCTGGCCTCGCGCCACGGGCCGCTGATCGCGCCGGTGCCGGGCGATGCGCATCCCCAAGCGTATGCCCATTACCTCTGGTCTCGGGAGCTCGAGCGCGCCTTCGCCGCGGTCGACCCTATCGAGCCGGGCAGCGCACAACTGCGCCTGCCTGAACGCCTCAGCCCCCATACCCTCGGCTGGGAAGGCGACATCCGCACCTACACCGCCCCGTGCCCCCGCCTGCGCCGGGATACCGGATTCATCCTGGACGACACCGTGGTCAACCTCTGGGCAACCTCCGCGGACCCCAAGGTGCAGGTCTGCGTTGACGGCCAGCCGAGGCCCAATAACCTCTGCACCCCGATGGCGCGACGCGATATCCGCAACTCGACCTTCGCCACCGGTCGGCTGACGCTGGGCGACCGCCATATCGTGGAGGTCACCGGTCCCGAGGCACGCCTGGTCGCCACCGACGCCAAGATCGTGCCAGACCGGCAGTGGATCGGCGTCGAAAGCCCGCGCTGGCAGCTGGCGGAGTTGCGGCCGCAGGCCTTCGAGTCCGACTGGGGCGCCCCCTACGGCACGCGGCAAGTCATGCTGCCCGCCGGCAAGTCGGTCACCCTGGCGGCCGTCGGCACCTTCTTCTCGGTCGCCTACGTGGACCGACCGGACGGCGGCACCCTGCAGGTGCAGGTGGACGGCAGAGACGCGCTCCGGCAGCCGACCCACACCGCCTTCCGCACCGCGACCGGCCAAGAGCTGTGGCTCGAGAATCGGCGCGGCATGGGCCCCCTCCCCTACGGCCTGCACACGCTACAGGTTACGGCAAGCGACGGACCGCTGGCGCTGCTCGGCGTGTTCAGCTACGACACGCGCTCCAACCGCATGAATGAACGGATCCTGCGCGGCACCGCCGCCCCGGGCGAATCCATCTCCTTCTCGCCGCCATTCCGGGCCACCCCGCTGGTTTTCTGCACCGGCGCCCTAAGCGTGGCAACCGCCGACCTGACCCCCGACACCGCGAAGTTCTCGGGGAGCGGAACCGGCAGCTACGAGATCGTGGGAGAGTAGCATCACGCCGGCGGCCGCGCGGCGCGCCAGCCTTCGTGGAGCATCGCGCCGAGGCGTGCGCTCAGTTCAGCGTGCTCCGGACGAACGGCCAAGTTGACGTTCTCATTCGGGTCAGCCTCGTAGTCGTACAGTTCGGTAGCCTCGATCGCACCGCCCTGGCGAATCCACTCGGTGTAGCGCTGACGTTCCGTGCGCATCGAGTACCCCATGATGGTCGCGCCCCGCGGATACTGGCTGAACGCGGCCCTCTTCCAGGGGCGCCCGGGATTCTGCACCAGCGGCGCCAAACTGCTGCCCTCGAGGTGCGGGGGCAGAGGCAGCCCGGCCAGGTCGCAGAGGGTGGGGTAGATGTCGACGAACTCGGTCAGCGCCCGACAGGTGGCCCCCGCCGTGGTCGCGCCCGGAACACGCAGCAGCAGCGGCGCCCGGGTGGCATATTCAAAGTTGGTGTGTTTGCACCAGAGCCCATGCTCGCCAAGGTGCCAGCCGTGGTCGCCCCAGACGATCACCAGCGTATCCCGATCTCGACCCAGCGCCTCGAGCCGACGCAACAGTCGGCCGATGTTGTGGTCGGTAAAGCTGGTGCAGGCGTGGTACCCGTGGATGAGCTTGCGTGCCAGATCGGCGGGTATCGGCGCGTCGCCGGCGGGCACCCCACGGTAGGCCCGCAGTTCGCTGGAGTTGTGCAGAGCGATCGGCGGACATCCCTCGGGGGCAAAGGGATTGCTGGCCAGTGAAAGAGCCGCCGGATCATAGAGGTCCCAGTAACGCTTCGGACAGTTGAACGGCAAATGCGGTTTCTGAAAGCCCGCCGCCAGAAAGAAGGGCTGATTCTGCGCCGACAGCCGGTCCAGCGTCTCCTCGGCGATCTCGGTCATGCGGCCATCGCTGTAGGCATGGTCCGGTACATCGCCGGCTTCGTACGGAAAACTGTAGGCGGCGTACCCGGGCCGCGGGGTACCGTTGGCCTTCCGGGTCTCGACGATGCGGCTCACCCAATCGATATTGTCCTCCTCCACATAGCCCTTGCCGCCGTCGACCTTCAGGTACGGTTCACTCCACGAACGATCGTCGTTGAGCCCGCCGTGAAAGATCTTGCCGATGCCCGTGACGAAGTAACCATTGGCCTTGAAGTGCTCGGGCAGCGTCACGACCTCCGGGATGGTGCTGCGGAAGTGGGTCTCGAGGTCGTAGATCTGGGTGGAGTCGGGGCGCATGCCCGTGAGCAGACTGGTGCGGGAGGGCGAGCACACCGCCTGCTGGCAGTAGCTACGCGTGAACCGCAGGCCCGTGGCCGCCAGTTGGTCCAGATTCGGCGAGATCACCTGCGTCCGGCCGTAGCAGCCCAACTCGGGCCGCAGATCGTCTACCGCAATGAACAGCACATTGGGCCGCTTCCCCACGGGCTGGCCAGACAGGCGCCCGGCCAGAGCAGGCAGTGACACCGCGGCGGCAGTCGTGAGGAATTCACGGCGAGTCATCCTCAATCCCTCTCACTTGTCGAAGTAGCTCTTGTGGTCGCCATCCAGCACGCGCCAGCGCCAAGGCTGTACCTCGACGAAACTCACATCCTTGGCCCTGAACTGCCCGCAGCAAAACTGCAGGCCAATCTCGAGCGTAATCGGGGCCGTGTGGCCCTTGGGAACCGACACCTCCACCACCACGGGGGTCCACTGCGGGCGCTCCTGCGTGCCGAAGTTATTCACGGCCATGACCGCGTTCGTCGCCTGGTTGATGATCTTGAGTTTCGGGGAGGCGTAGGCAACCTCCTTGGCCTGGGTCATGCCTTGGGTGAGCGCCTGAACGGAGAAACGGAAGGTCCTGCCGGCAAGGGCCTCCCCCGGCAAGGTCAGCGTGGCGCGTCGGTAGCCGGTCGGATCACCGTCGAGGGACAGCACGCCATCGGCAAGGGTCACACCCTCAGAACAGGACCACGGCACGGCCGCAAACGAGACCGTCGGCAGGTCCAGCGCGCGGGCCGCCAGCGCCAGTGCGGTGCAGAAGATCAGAAGTCGCATCATACCGTGACCTCGTCGGCGCCACCACTCACAGGCGCCGCAGCGTGGGAAGAGACAACGAGACCTGAGAGGCTCCTGCAACACCCTGGGCGGCTCTCGCGGGAACATACAACCCTGGCGCCGCGGCGGCCAACCCGCGACGCCCTCCCACTCACTTCCCCGCCGCGGGCTCACCCTTGACCAGACAGCGCACCGTCACCGGCCGCCCGGCCGTGACCTTGAGCCGCTGCGTCATTCGCCCGTCATGCCAGGTCTTCACACAGCTGGCGCCCGCGGCCGCAACCGTGCCATCGCGAACCAGCAACGGCGCCCCGGCAGGCTCCCAACCCGTGGGCATGCCCTTTGCCCCGACCTCCTCGAAGCCGCCGTTCAGCAGGTCGGCGCCGTCGACCTGGACGCTGTCGGTGTAGGTCCAGACTGGCACCAGCGCATTGTCCAGCGAACTGCGCATCCCGCGGCCCATCAGCATCAGCACCACAACCCCGTCTGCCTCGGGAGTAAAGGTGAAGCTGAACGGCGCCCAACGGTCAGCGGGCAGATCGCCGGTCGCCGCCGTCACCCGGCAGCCGACCGGGTTCTCCCAGGTGGCCACCTCGCAGCCCGCTACCGCCTTCATCAGCACCGGAACCGCACTGCCCGACTTGCCCATCACGTGAATGTTCCCCTGCGAGGGCATCGAACTGCTGAGCGCAATGTTGCCAAACGGCTCCAGCCAGAGGACCCCGCCCCGCCGCACATCCCACGAGCCGCCCGGCGCCTTCTTCCAGGTGACCCAGTGGTCCCCATTGACCTTGCGCACCGCCAGGCTGAAGAGGAGGCGCGGGTTGCGCGTCTTGGGCGCCACGCCGATGGCCGCGAACGGGATGGCCAACTCCGCCGTCCAAGCGCCCGGCGCCACCAGCTTGCAGGCGTAGCGGACGCCCTTGAGCGCCGCCTCGACCTTCGCCTTGGGTGCCCCCGCCTCGTCACTGGTCTCGACCTGGCCATCGGTGTAGCCGCGCCAGATCAGAATCGGGCCGGGCGCATCGCCCTCAACCACGCTCAACGCCACTTCGACCGCGTCGCTCTGACCCCAGGTGTGGCCCCCCACCACGTCGGCCTTCGGATCAACCAGGTTGTCGAAAACCACGTACAGGGTCGTGTCATCCACCCCCATCCAGGCCGTGCTCGGTAACGCCGCTTTACTGCCGAGCGCCGTCCCCTCCAAAATCTCAGCCTGATAGGCCTCGCCGCTGTTCCACTCGGAGATGACCCCGTCGATGCCCACCGCGGCCGGCGCCCGACGCACCGTCACCACCGGCAGACCCAGCGGCATCCTCTTCTCCAACTCGCGCCGCACCAGCCAGGCAGGCTTGAAATCCTTCGGCGGCGGCTCGGCCTGCACCGGCCAGGAACGCCGGGTGCCATCGTTCACCAGCCCGATGCGCTCGAACGGGATCGGCTCGAACCCCGTCTTCGCCAGCGCCGGCGCATTGGGCTTCAGGCGGAAATCCCCTTCGTACGGCGCGACGATGCCAGGGTCGCCATCGTTCGGGCCATCCCAGTTGTTCTCGATCGTCGCCCACTCAGGCTTGACCTTACGGTCGACACGCTTGACTGCGCCGTTGATCGAAATGTTGCGCGTAATGCCACACCACCAGGGCGCGCCGAGATCCGCGTCCGGCACCTTCAGCAGGTCGGCCATATGCGGGTACTTGGTGTAGGGCTCGCGGTCGTACGGGACGCTCTTGAGCCCGTTCAGCAGACCGTTGTTCGTCGAGAACCCGTGGCTGGCACGCCGGTCCCGTCCGGAAACCGTGCCGTCGGGGTTGCGCGTCCACTCCCACCAGGCCAGCCCGCGCGTCTCCAGCTCGGCGCCGACCTGACAGTCGATGAAGAGATTGTTGTCCACCGTGTTGAACGGCCCACCGCAGATCGCCACCCCGTTCCCCGCCCGGAAGACCACATTGCCGCGGAAGGCGGTCCCCGCGACGCAGTCGTCGAGATGCACGGTCCGCACGTCCGTGGGGCTCCCCTCAAGGCTGTCGTTGATGTGATGGATGTAGTTGTAGCGAATCTCGTTACCGCGGAAAGTCCAGTTGTAGCCGGCGTAGAAAACCCCGCCCTCGGCCGTCTCGTAATGGCACCAGTAGATGTCGTTGTACTCCATGATCAGGTCGTTGCCACCGTAGAACACAGCACTGTGCGGCGCGTGATGAATCAGGTTGTTCGCCAGGCGCATGCCGACGCCGTTCATGTTGATCGGACTGGCGTGCGTACGCTTGACCCGGTTGGTCCAGTAGATGTGGTTGTTCACGACCTCGAAGCCGGCCGGTTCCAGGGTCTGGCGATCGCCGCCCGTCATGATCACACCGCTGTAGCCGACGTGATGAATATCGCAGCCCACCACCCGGTGGCCCTTACCGCCGATGAGCTGCACCGCATGGCGCCCGACGTTGCGGATTTCGCACGCCCGCAGGCACACATTCGCGCCGCCCTTGACCACCACCGCGTCCTGCCGGCCACCCTCGAACCCGATCCCGTCGAAGGTGATGTTCTCCGCCCGGTCAAACACCACCATCGGCTCCGGCAGGCCAGCCACCGCCACGCGGCAACTCCCAATGGACGCCGGCGGCCAGAAGTAGAGAATGCCCTTGCCCCGATCCACGTACCACTCCCCGGGCGTGTCGAGCTCTTCAATCAGATTGAACGCAAACCACCGATTCGCGCCCCAGGTGTCCAGACCGAAAGCGAGCGGCGTCTTCCAGGTGATCTCACGCTTGGCGGTGTCGATGGCGCCGGCCCGCACCACGTCGCAGACGTAGGCCCGCGCCCAGTAGCCCAGCATCCACACACCCCGATCCAGATTCCAACGCGCCGGGCGCTCGCCAGCATAGCGAAACACCCCCGGCCGAAACCGCTTCTCGCTCTGCGCCACGTAGTCGCGCAGGCCGGAACCCGTGTCGACAATCTCCTCGAACTTCGCAAAACCCTCGTTCGGCCAGCGGGCACAGGTCATCCACTCGCCATTGCAGAGCACCTGCATGAGCAACGGATCCACGCCGGTGAAGCCGCTGAACTTGTCGGGCAGTTCCTTCACGTCTTCCGGAACCCCGACGGCCCGCAGGTCCGCCTGTACGACCTGCGCCCGAGCTTCCTCGGGCAACAGCCTGGTGATCTCGGCGTCCGTCACCGGGCCAAAGCGCTCCGGCGGAATGGCCACAGCCCCGGACAGCCACACGTCAGCACCCTTCACCGCACGGTACACAACCGGCGCCTCGAGGGTGCCACTGTCCGCCGCCGTCAGAGTGAACGAGGCCGCCAGCGGATAGACGCCCGCCTGCACCCAGACCGTGACCCCGCCCGCCGGCAACGGCCCGGCCTGCTTCAACCCCCGAATCGCGTCACGGGCCTGCGCCAGCGTCGAAAACGGTTGCGCCGCGGTGCCCGCGCCAACAGCATTGCCGTCCGGAGCAACGTAGAGATCCACGCCCGCGGCCAGGGTCGCCACCAGAGCCACCAAAAGCGCCATCGATCGGGGCAGCAGTGTCATCGGAAACCTCCTTGACTCGATAGTTCGTTCGCTACGACATCTTCTGGAGAGACGCCTGGCCTCAGGCGAGCGCTGGCGGCCACTCTTCTGGAGAGGCGCCTGGCCTCAGTCCCATACCGCGCTGGCCGCCAGGCCAAGCTTTGGACTGCCGGTGGCTCGACACCGCTTTGCCCGGGACCCGGCGCCAGGGGGAAAAGCTGCGTCAAGCCGCAGGCACTCCAAAGAGTCCCGTGTCCCCCGGGACTCAGTCCCATACCGCGCCGACCGCGAGCCGCGGCCGCTCCATTCCCCTGGAGAGACGCCTGGCCCCAGGCGAGCGCTGGAGCCCACCGCATCTCCAGCCCCCTTGGGACCACCCGGGCTGCGGCCGCCAGCCGTGACCAATATACGCCAGGTCGCGTAGAAACGGGCGAAATGTTACATTATGTTGTGACAAAAGGAGCCGCGCGGCGATGAACAAGGATATGGATGTCTTCACGGCACGAGACCTGCGGACCCGTTCCAGCGAGTTGATCCGGAACGCCGAGCAGGGGCAGCTTGGGATGATCACGAAACGAGGCCGACCGGCCGCGCTGACGATTCCCTTCGACCGCCGCCTGGTGGAGCTCGGCTTGGCCGTCGACCTGGCGTTGGGGCTCTTCGAACGGAAGCTGGTAACCATGGCCAAGGCCGCCAGGATCGCCGGTATGACGCTTGATGCTTTTATGGACCTGCTCGCGCAGACCGGCCTGACCGCGGTGGACTACCCCGTCGAGGACTTGGCCCGGGAGATGGAGATCACCCTCTGATGCGGCTCATTGTCGCAGATGCCGGGCCTCTCATTGCCCTGTCGCGCATCCGGCGTTTGGGGGTCTTGCCGCATCTGTTCGAGGAAGTCGTGATCCCGACCATCGTCGTGACTGAGTTGCGCCTTGGCCAAGCACGCGACGGGGTGGGCGAACTGGCGGCGGCAGTGGCGCTGGGCACGTGGCTGCGGAGTCTGGCGCCGAGGGAAGGTCGGCCCATCGCCGGCCTCGACGACGGCGAAAGCGCCGCCATCCACCTGGCGGAGCAACTGCGCTGTCCGCTACTTGTAGATGAGCGGCGGGGACGCGCGGTCGCAGCCAGACGTGGCATCGTGGTCCTGGGAACCGGACGCATCCTGGTCGAGGCGAAACGGCGGGGGCTCATCGCCGTTGTCGCCGCTGAGCTTACCGCGTTTCGCACGGTCGGTTACCGGCTGAGCGACGCTCTCTGCCAGCAGATTCTGCTCCTGGCGGAAGAGGCAGACAGCCGCAACGATGGCTGATCCGAGCGCTGGAGCCCACTCTTCTGGAGAGACGCCTGGCCTCAGCCCCATACCGCGCTGGCCGCCAGGCCAAGCTTTGGACTGCCGGTGGCTTGACACCGCTTTGCCCGGGACCCGGCGCCAGGGGGAAAAGCTGCGTCAAGCCGCAGGCACTCCAAAGAGTCCCGTGTCCCCCGGGACTCAGTCCCATACCGCGCCGGCCGCGAGCCGCGGCCGCTCCATTCCCCTGGAGAGACGCCTGGCCTCAGGCGA
The DNA here is from genome assembly GCA_903834675.1 of uncultured Victivallales bacterium. The sequence goes on from CAILKC010000254.1 coordinate 10,747, forward strand.
GCGGTGGAGCCCACCGCATCTCCACCAAACCGCAGCGGTGGAGCCCACCGCATCTCCACCAAACCGCAGCGGTGGAGCCCACCGCCTCTCCAGCGCTCAGACCTTCCGTGCCCGCCCGTCGCGCGCCGAGGCATACGCCTTCTCGGTCAACTGCATGATGCGCACCGCATTCTCCCCGCCGTTGATGGCTGGGGCGGTGCCCTTCAGGATGCAGTCGGCGAAGTACGCACACTCCGCCGTGTAGGGGTTCACGGCCGCGAACGGCAGCGGCTGGAAACAGCGCGCCACATCCTTGCTCTGCGTGGCGTCATAGGCCGCATTCCCGAGACCGAAGATGCCCTCCATCTGGCCGCCCTGGCTCTGACCGATCGTCCCTTCACTAAAGATGCTTCCCTGCGACCCGTACACCTCCAGCCGCGTGCGGCTCGCCTCGTCCGGCACGCAGAAGAATGTATCCACCGTGGCATGGCCCCCATCCGCCAACTCCAGCAGCGTCGTGGCGGCATCCTCGCTGCGGTAGTCCTGCACCAGATTGCCGGTGAAAGCGACCACCCGCCGGATGGGACCCGCGAAATAGTCCAGCAGGTCGTAGAGGTGCGTGGCCATGTCGATGAGCGAACCCCCGCCACCCTGGGCTGGGTCCTGCCGCCAGGCGCCGACCATGGGCGGATACCAGCACGATAGCTGCGCCCGAATGTAGGTGATCTTCCCCAGCCGCCCCTCGTCAATCAGCCGCTTGATCGCCTGGTGCGCCCCGTGGAACTTCATCATGTAGCCTTCCTGCAAGAAGACCTTCTGCCGCCGACACACCGCCACGGCCTCCTTCGCCTCGGCTGAGGTCAGCGTCAGCGGCTTTTCGCAAAGGATGTGCTTGCCCGCCGCGGCACAAGCCTTGATCTGCTCCAGGTGCAGATAGACCGGGCTGGCGATGTACACCGCCTGGATCGCCGGGTCCGCCAGGAGCTGTTCCACCGTGCCGTAGGCCTTGCCGACGCCGAACTGCGCCGCGATCTCGCCGATCTTGGCCACATCCATCACCGCCTCAAGCTGGAGGTTCGGCGCCGCCATCATCCCCGGAATCGTCTTGCGCCGGGCAATGCCGCCAGCGCCGATCACGCCAAATCTCACCTTCGTCATGGCGCATCTCTCCCTGTGCTTACTTCCCGTACGCCTTGATCACCTTCACCACCGCCGCGGCAATCTGCTCCATATCCTGCTCCGTGTAGGTCGGGTAGGCGAAGCAGGTGAACGTGCTCTTCTCATGCCACAACGCATTCGGCACCTCGACCTGGCTGTAATCCGCGCTGGCCGGCGTGGTGTACTCCTCTGAGGTGAACGGGAAACCGTTGCTCCCGAAAGCATTGTGCTTGGTGAAGGCGCCTTCGGTGTGACACTGCGGCCAGAATACCTTCCAGCACGGCGCGCCTTCGGCTCCGGCCGCCTTGACGAACTGCTTGATGTCGCAGTTCATGCGCTCCATGTCCAGGCTGAACGCCAGCACGTACCAGCCATTGCGGCGCTCCGGCGTGTCAATCGGCACGAACTTGATCTGCGGCAGACCCTTGAGCGCCTCCACCAGAATCCTCGCGTTGCGCCGCCGCGCCGGCATGTTCCACGTGTCCATGCGCTCCAGCTCGGCCAGCCCGATGGCGCTCTGCATCTCGGTCATGCGGTAGTTCCAGCCCACCCGGTTGTGAATGTAGGGCAGCTTCTGCTCCAACTCGAGCAGGTTCAGGCGCTCCTTGACGTCGTAACCGTGGTCGCGGAAGCTGCGCGCGTCCCAGGCCAGCTCCTCATTGTCGGTGGTGATCATGCCACCCTCGCCGCCCGTGGTGAAGGTCTTGTTCTGGCAGAAGCTGCAAGCGGCCATATGCCCCCACGTCCCGGTCTTGCGACCCTTATACTCGCCGCCGAAGGCCTCAGCGTTATCCTCGATCACCACCAACTTGTGGCGCTTGGCAAAGGCCAGAATCTTGTCCAGATCGCAGACGTTGCCGTAGAGATGCACCGGAATGATCGCCTTGGTGCGCGCGGTCACCAGCTTCTCCGCCGACTCCAGGCTGATGCAGTGATCGTCAAGGTTCACATCCGCAAAACGCGGGATCGCCCCCGCCTGCACCACCGAGAAACTGGTGGCGATGAAGGTGTAGCTCGGCACGATGACCTCATCCCCCGGACCGATGCCCAACGTCGCCAGCGCCACGTGCAGCGCACTCGTGCCACTGTTGACGCTGATCGCAAACTTGCTGCCCTGCCAGGCCGCGAACCTGCGTTCAAACTCCATCCCCTTCGGACCGGTCCAGTAGTTGACCTTGCCGCTGCGCATGACCTCCTCAACCGCCTTGATGGCCTTCTCGTCGAACTTCGGCCACCCCACCAGCTTGTTGGTCACTGCCTTCGGTCCGCCCTCGATCGCCAGCTTTGCCATGGCCTACCTCCGTGTCTGCCTGCAACTCATTGGCAGGACCGCCTCATGCGCCCCTGCCCTGACTCCGCCCGAACTACACCTGGACGTGCCCGCTGTGCCCACGCCTCAAGACCCAACGACCGCCGCCGCGGCGGCCGCGGGCGCCGCATCACCCGACCCCTGCCCCAGCGCTGGCACCCGCAGCGCCACCAGCACACTCAGCGCCGCCGCGAAAGTGCCAGCCAGAAACGTCCAGCGCGGCCCCAGCGTCACCCACAGCACTCCGCCAACCACCGGCATCGCCACCGCCGCCGCGTGATTGAAGGCCACCCCCATGCTGAGGGTCGGCGTACGCTCCACGGCTGGCACCAGACGGTTCACATACGTGTTCAGCGCCATGCCAAACACGAAGAAAGAACTGTCTACCACGAACAACACATACAGCAGATGCGGCACGTCCACGAAGGCATAGCCGACGAAGAACGCGGTAAGACAGGCGTAGTAGAAGATGAGAATACGGCGCTCGCCGACCCGGTCAATGAGCCGACCCACCGCCGGACCAGTTACACAACCGACAATCTGCACGATGCCGTTCAGCATGAGGATAGTGGTCAGCGGCGTGTGGTACTTCTGCACCAGCAAGAAAGGCGCAAAACAGATGAAAATCTGCTTCCGCCAGCCCTCCAGGAAGCAGAGCACGTAGTAGAGCCCGTAGCGGCGGCGGAGCACCAGCCGCGGCCCCTCCGTGCGGATCCCCCGCGGGATGCCCAGGCAAAAGGCCGCAGCCAACAGCCCCGCCCCAGCCGCCGCATAGTACAACGGCCGGATCGGGATCCCTAGACGCGTCGCCACATACCCCGTCGCCAGCCCGGCGAAGAAACCAGCCGCCCCGGCCGACTGGACCTGCCCCAGCCGCAGGCCCACCCGCCCAGGTTCCGCCAACCCCATCGCCAGCGACGCCGGCAACGGCATCCACACGTGCAGCCCCTGACTCCAGACCAGGCTCGCCACCACCACCCAATAAAAGTCCGGCACCAAGGCGTAACCGCCGATCCCCACCGCAAACAACGCCAGCATCCCGGCGCCCACCAACGGCTCCGCAAACCCCGCCAACAGCGCCAGGACCCCCAACGCCCAAATCCCGCAACTCTCTCGAAAAGCCTCCAATATCCCAAGCTGCGCACCGGAAAAACCGAGATCCTGAGACAGAAAGTTCGCGTTCATCCCCATCTGCAACGCCAGACTGAAGCCGACCGCCGCCACCGCACCACCCAGAAAAAGCCGCCCGCGACGACGGTCGCCCTCCACCGACGTACTCTCCGCGCTCAAACTGCCCATGGGTGCAAGCCTCACAGCCCGTCCGTAACCATAATAGAGGCCCTAAGATAGACGCCCATCCCGCCCTGTCGACCACCCCATGCACGACCGAGGCTCTTGCCGAACCCTCGGCTCACCCGCATCTCGCCTGGAGCCGGCGGTCCGCTCGGGCGTAGCCAGGGCTTCCGCCGTATCTGGGGTACCGCGAACCCGCCCCGAACGCACAACGACATCGCGGGCTCCAAAGCTCTCCGCGGCGTTCTCTCGCGCCCCCGGCGCGCCCGCTGACCGCTTCCACCCACCACCCCACACACCCCAATTCATCAGCGCTACGTGCGCCTGCGCTTGACTTCAGTCGCCTCGACCTTAGGTTACAACTTCGCATCCAGCCTTCCGTGTGCCCGTAGCTCAGTTGGATAGAGCGTCTGCCTCCGAAGCAGAAGGTCGCTGGTTCGACCCCAGTCGGGCACGCCACACTTCCCCCCTCAGCCTCAACCACTTACGCACGAGTACTCACGTGCTTGGTAGCTCCTGATACCCCCTGGTATTTCCTGGTTTTTCGAGGCCATTTGGTACCAATTTTGGCACCAATGATTTTGAGGCTAAATCGCCCCGTTCTGAGCACGCCTACTCGGGATGTTCCCAGCCTCTGTTCCGGCACGTCCGCGTCATCACACCCGCGCGGCACTCTTGGTGGCCGGCGGCAGCGGTTGCCGCCAGGCACGACTCCTATACCCACCGCGACCCCCGCCCCGATTCCTTCACGGATTCTCGGGTATTATTGGACCACCCCCTACTGCGAAGTGGCACCAATATGCGCTGGATCACTCGCATCCTTTATATGATGCGCAGCCTTGCACGCATCTCCGCGGACCCCACTTCAGGCATCACCACAGGAAAAACGCGACCAATGCGGTTGCGTATCTCAAAATACGCGAATACATTGATCTCGTTTTGATAATAGCCGCGGAGGTTACGATGGACGACGATGCATTGCTGCGGGATAGGTCATACACCACAGGCGACCTCGATATCGCGCTGGGATCGCACCCCCGTTCCGGGGCTGCTCGCAAGGCCTTGCTACGGCTGGAGGAGAATGCGGTTCCCCTGTACGACGAGCTGGCCAGCCCGCTCCTGGCCCAAGCGGACAACCCGTCGCCAGCCACGAACAGTCGGGAGGCCGGAGAGAAGCCAACCTGGCGCCGTTTCTCACTGCCGGGCATCTTGTGGGTGGTCTTGATGGACCGTGTCCTGAGCATCCCGGGAATGCAGATCCCCGACCTATGCTCGGTGGTGGCCAGATTCCTGGCGCGGGAGATCGCCCACGATGGCTCCCTGGCGGAGAAGGCAGGCTTCCCGGCGACGGAGGAAAGCAGGCACCGCTATCCCCGGTTCGCCGAGTATGTCCGTCGTCTTTTCGAGGGGGAATCCGAGCCGTACCTGGCCCTTGTCAGTGAGGCCAGCGCGAAGATGGGCACCCATGAGCGCACCAGCAAGGGGATCCCCGAGAACGTCGTGATCGCGGACAACCCCGCCCTCGTCTGGGACCTGTATGCGCAGGTGGCGACGCGCCTGGCGGGACACCTCCACGTGTTCCCGCTGCGTTCCGTGGCGGTGCCGGTTCTGGCGAATCTCCGCGGCACGGGAGCGCCTCTACGCTCTCTCCCCGAGGTGCCAGCCTACCGACCGCCTGTGCAGCCGGACGCGAAGCTCACCAAGGCGGAGCAACAACTCGTGGAGGTCGTGCGCAACGCCCCGGAGTTGGTGCCGGATGTCCGCGTCCGCGTCGTAAACCATGAGATCGTGTCCGTCACCTATGAGCAGGGCTACGGCCCCAAGGATTTCAGCGTCAAGAAGGCCCTTGAAGACGCCAAGACCCTCCAGGTACGTAGCCTGCGTGGCGAAGACGGGTCGATTCACAAGTATAGGGTCGAGAAGCGTCTGCGTTTCGGTTGAACGAGTGTAAAGGTTCTGGGACGGGAGCCTCGGCTACCCCGCCTCGGACTTCGCCTGAAAACTGGCAGCCCGGCCTCGGTCATGGGTTGCCACCTACGTCCACTGCGTTAGACCGCAGGGAGGTGTGTCGTGCTTGCTCAGACGGTCAGATCGGTGCGGCCAATGGCCGCCATCTCCACTCTCGGGGCATCGCCCCCGAATCAGCGAGGAAGAAGAACGCCCGTGACCCCTGCCAGCCTCGCGGTGGGGCCACTCTCACCGGCCAGTTTGGTCACGCTCCTGAGGCGGCCACGGGGCCGCGCCGCCGTGCTACCGAGCGGTACCCCCCGCTCTTTGGACTGCGGTGGCTTGACACCGCTTTCCCAGGCCGCGCCGCGGCCGTCCCCGGACCCTGCCAACGCCCCGGCCAGCAGCGGCTCGGAGTAGATCTCCACCACCGCCCGGCAGATGATCAGGTCCTGCTCGACCTGGGCTGGCGTCTGCCAGGGCGCGCTGGCGCGCCACTCCTGTATGAACGATTGCTGGATCACGAGGCCCGCCCTTCAGATGTCCGGTTGGATGTCCGTGTTCTCGATTAGCCGCCACTTCACGTTGCGGTCGCCACGCCGGGGCAGATCGGGGCGCAGCGGCACCCAGTACCGCGGGCGTTTCTCCAGGCGCTTTGCCAGCAGGCCCGTCAGAGACTCCCACCCGGTGTGGTCCAGCATCCAGCCGAGCCGCTGGAGCACGCCGGTCTCCGTTGCCATACCGCATAGCGCGGCCAGCTTGGTGGGGCGTATCGCTTCGCCCAGTTCTCTGTAGACGGTCGCCGCGTGGTCAAGCGAGGGGCAGGCCTTGCGGAGCGCCAGGAGGTCATAGGCGGTCACGGCCGGCGTACTGAACCGCACCCAACCGCTAGGGACCTGCCGCGTTTCGTACGCCTCCGGTTCGATGCGCCCGGGGTAGAGGAATTGCACCCTCAGCGAGGGCAGGCGGAATGGGCGAATGGCGCGGTTCACGGCGATCTGCAGTACCTGGGGTGCCTGGTGTGCCGCTCCGTGCATCGCCGCAGCACTCAGCCCGCCGATGTAGTACTCGACACCCCGGAAACGCGCCCAATCGTCCAAGAACCACTCCGGCGGGATCGTGCCGAAGCCTCGGTTCGCCGGGTCGACAATGGTGAAGAAGTCGCCGCCCAGGGGCCAGACCCAGCCGCCGCGCTTCAGACGCAACAGCGTGCTGCTCAGCGTTCCCCCCTGGCGCCCCAATGCCGAAGCCGCCTCGGCGCGGGTGAAAACGTAGCGCCCCTTGGCTAGCAGCTCGCGAACGAAGTTAACGCCTAGGGTTTTCATTTGCTTGGAACAACTATAGATATCGTTTTATGCAAATCAACACACCGGCATCGCTCGGTGTACTCTTGTGCAGAGACAGCGGGATAGCAGCCTGTTCTGGAAAACACCGCACGCCTTCACGCCAGTACCCCCTTCGCTTTCGTCGGCAACTGGTAACCGTTACCCGTCACAGGAGCGCCGCGCCGCGGGTCTGCTTGTCATCCCCCCATTCCCCGCTACACTTAGCGCTGCGCGGGCGGGGGCCGGGCAGGTCGAATGCGCCCCGTCGGCGGACTGGTGCTGGCATGAGGAACAGGGAGCGCGCCATGGAGGAGCCACCCAACTGGCATGAACTCACCCCATCCCCGTTCCCTTGGGAGCGAGAGGCGCTGGACTACGTCCGCGCGTCATTCCCTACGCACGATGCCTACCGCGCCTGGTCGCTGTTCGAGTTCATCGCCGACGACGGCAGCATCAACGAGGTGGATCTGCTGGCGTTCACCCCGCAGGGCTTCTTCCTGGTCGAGATCAAGAGTTCGCTGGGCCTCCTCAACGGCGACGCCCACACCTGGACCTGGGTTCACGAAGGCCGCCGCAAGACCGTCGACAACCCCTACCTGCTGGCCAACCTGAAGGCGAAGAAGCTGGCCTCGCTGCTGGGCCGGCAGAGGGCCTTCGCCAAGCTTCGCGTGCCCTTTATCGACGCCCTGGTGTTCTGCTCAGCGGCGGGCCTCGACTGCCGCCTGGAGGGCGGCGGGCAAGCCCACGTCTGCCGCCGTGATGGCGACGCCCTGCCGGGCATCATGGCCGCCCTGAAGCGCCGCGAGGGCGCCGGGCTCGGAGCGCAGCGCGGCACCTTCGACCGGCCCATGCTGCGGGCCGTCGCCCGCGCCCTCGACGAAGCCGGCGTCCGCCAGACCCACCGCAGCCGTCAGGTCGGCGATTACCGGATTGGCACGATGCTCGACACCGGCATGGGGTACCAGGACTTCGAGGGCCAGCACGTCAGCCTGTCCGACGCCCGGCGCCGCGTCCGCATCTACCCGGTGCAAGCCGAGAGCGATGTCGAGCAACGCCGCACCTTCCAGCGCGCCGCCGAGCGGGAGTTTCGGCTCTTGCAGTTTCTGGATCACCCCAACATCCTGCGGGCGCTGGACTTCACCGCCCACGAACGCGGGCCGGTCATCCTCTTCCAGCACGAGCCCGAGGCGGTGCGCCTGGACCACTTCCTGGCGCAGCGGCAGGGCACCATCACGGACGAGTTGCGCTTGGGCCTGCTGCGCCAGCTCGCCGAGGCGGTCCGCTTTGCCCATGGCAAGAACATCATCCACCGCGCTTTGAGCCCCCGCGCCATCCTGGTCGCCCAACCTGACAGCGAAGCCCCGCAGGTGAAGGTGATGAACTGGCAACTCGGCTGCCGGCAGCCCTTGCGGGACGGGCTGGCGCTGACCCGTGCGGTGACGGCCACCATCCATGGCGAGATCCTCGCCGACGACCTGTCGCAGCTTTTCATGGCGCCCGAAGCCCTGGCGGAACCGGATGCCGGGGGGGAGCACCTAGATATCTTTTCACTCGGCGCCCTGGCCTACTGGCTGTTCACCGGCCAACTGCCCGCCGCCTCGCCGGTGGAACTCGCCGAGAAGCTGCGCGCCCAGCGCGGCCTGCGGGTCAGTGCCGTCTGCAATACCGCCGCGGCCAACCTGGAGCGGCTGGTGCAGGCGAGCACCGATCCCGACGTTAGCCTCCGCCTGGACAGCGCGGCCGAGTTCATCGAGCTGCTGGACAAGGTTGAGGATGAGCTGACCACGCCCGCCAACCAGTTCTCCGGCGACCCCACCCAGGCCCACGCCAAAGACATCCTCCCCGGCGGCTTCGAGGTCGTCCGCAAGCTCGGCACGGGCTCCTCCGCCACCGCCCTGCTGGTGCGGAAGGATGGCCGCGAGTTCGTGATCAAGGTCGCCATCGACGCGGACCACAACGACCGCGTCCGGGCCGAAGGCGAGGTCCTCCGCAAACTCAGCGATGGCCGCATCGTGCGCTGCCACGACACCCTGACCCTCAACGACCGCGCCGCCATCCTGCTGGACCGCGCCGGCGAGAGCACCCTCGGCTTGCGTTTGCGCCAGGAGGGCCGCCTGAGCCTGGAGCTGCTACAGCGTTTCGGCGAGGACCTGCTGGAGGCGGTGTGCTTCCTGGAGCGCCAGGGGATTGCCCACCGCGACATCAAGCCGGACAACATCGGCGTGGGCAAAGTGGGCGCCGATGACTCCCTGCACCTGGTGCTCTTCGACTTCTCCCTCTCCCGCTGCAGCCCCGAGAACATCCATGCCGGCACCCCCGGCTACCTGGACCCGTTCCTGGCCCTGCGCCAGCCCCGACGCTGGGACCTGCAGGCCGAGCGCTATGCCGTCGCCGTCACGCTCTACCAGATGGCCACCGCGATCATGCCGGTGTGGCATGATGGCCGCAGCGATCCCTCCATGGTCGATGGCGAGGTCACGATCGACGCCGAGCGCTTTGTGCCGGCGTTGCGGGAGCCGCTCGCGGCTTTCTTCGCGCAGGCCTTGCGCCGTGATCCCCGGGCGCGCTTCGACAATGCCCAGGCCATGCTGGAGGCCTGGCGGGGGGTGTTCAGCACCGTCACCGCCACCACCCACAGTGCCACCGTCGAGGGGGCCGGGGCCGAACCCGCCACGCTGGAGGCCAAAGCGACCCCGGACACGCTCATCGCGGCGCTCGGCCTGGACCCGGCCATGACCGACGCCCTCGACCGCGTCAACGTGGTCCGGGTCCAGGAGTTGATCACGGTCAGCACCCGCCGCCTGGCCCGTATGCGCGGCGTCGGCAACCAGACCCGCAAACGCATCCTGGCCCTCGCCGGGCGCCTGCGCGAACGCTTGGGCGGCCCATCCGTGTCCGTCACCCGCGAGCAGGCCTTGACCGAGGCCCCAGCGGTGGGGGCCGGGCTGGGCGCGGCGGACGGCCTGCCCTCGGTGGACCTGTTGTTGCAGGCGATTCTCGGCGCCCAGGGCGGTCGGCGGCCCGCCGCGGCGGAGGCCACCGCGCTGCCGGCCCTGCTGGGGCTCGACGAACGGCTCGCGGACCCCTGGCCCGCCCAGGATGCCGTTGCCGTTCTCGCCGGCGTCAGCCGCGGGCGCATCAGCCAGGTCCTGGCCAAGGCCCGCGAGCGCTGGAGCCGCCAGCCCGCCGTCACCGGGCTCCGCCAGGAGATGGTCGCCCTGCTGACGGCCCACGGCGGCGTCATGACCACGACGGAACTGGCAGAAGCCATCCTGCTCGCCCGCGGCTCGGCCGCCAACGACGACAGCCAGCGCCTGCGCCTGGCCCACGCCGTGGTCCGCGCGGCCGTGGAGATGGAGAGCAGCCTGGAGGAGGCCCGCTTCCTGCCCACCCGGCACGAGGAGCACATCCTGATCGCCACCGACTGCACCTTGGCCGATTACGCCGTCGCCCTGGGGCACAAGGCAGACACCATCGCCAGTCAGGATCCGCTGCTGCCCTTGGCCCGGGTGCTGGAGTTGCTGCGCGAGGTCGCGCCTCCCCCCGAGAGCGATCCGCTGGCCGAACCCCGGCTGCTGCGCCTGGCCGCCTCGGCATCGCGCACGGCGGCCATTTCCAGCCGCCAGGAGTTCTACCCGCGGGGCATGGATGCCGCTCGCGCCTTGAAGCTCTCCCACGGCGCCCTGGCCGGACCGCGCGAGATGACCCTCGCCGCGATCCAGCAGCGCATCCGCAGTCGCTATCCCGAAGCCGCACCCTTGCCGCCGCGCGAGGCCCTCACCCCTCTGCTGGCCGCCGCCGGCCTGGAACTGGAATGGGATCCCGGCCAGGGGGCCTACGTGAGCCGGGCACGCAACGTCTTCAGCGTCACCACCCCCTCCAGCCTGGTGACCCGGGTCACCACGGGTCCGGCCAGCGTCGCCGCGGTGACGAGCCCCGGCGGCCGCCCCAGCTTCCTGCTGCCCGAAGTGGCCGAGGCCCGGCAGTTCGAGGAGCGCCTCGTCCATGCCGAGCGCCGCGGCGCCTTCCTGGCCCTGGTGGTGAAGCCGAACCTGTACCCGGCGGCGCGCACGGAACTGACGAAACGCTTCGCCGTCCGACCGCTCGATCTCGAGAAGGTGTTTCTGGACGCCCTGCGCCAGGCCACGGCCGAGGTTGGCGCGGACTGGTCCGTCGTCGTCAATGCCGATGCCGCCGCCCGCGACGGCAGCGACTGGCGCAATCTGAACCAGTTGATCAGCATGCAGGTGATGCCGAAGGTCGAGGCCGCGCTCCTGGAGGGTGACGGCACGGTCCTGGCCTACCACATCAACTGGCTGGCGCGCTACGGGCAGGTGTCGCTGCTGCCCCGGCTGGCCGCGGCGGTGCAGGACGGCCGCCTGCACGGCGCCTGGTGGCTCATCCCCGCCTCGCCGCAGCAGGACCTGCCGATGCTCGACGGCCAGGCGGTACCCGTCATCACCGCCAACCAGTGGGCCACCGTGCCCGAGGGCTGGTGCCGCAACCTGCACCGCGCCGACCCGGCGCGGGTGGCCGAGAGAAGCACCTGAGATGCGGGGAGTCCTTTGCTGCCGCTTGCCGATGGGGTATCTTGGGGGGTCTGGGTATGGTGGAATGATGCCGGAGGTCGGCTGATGATCACGCGACTCTACGCCCACAACTTTCGCAGTCTGGTCAATTTCGAGATCACGTTTGAGCAGCTTGCCCTCTTGATGGGCGCCAACGGTGCCGGGAAGTCCTCCGTGCTCGACGTGTTGCAGCGGCTGGTCAGCTACCTTGCCGACGGGGCCAAAGTGGAGGACGTGTTCCCTTCGACCGATTTCACCCGCTGGAACCGCCACGTGGCGCCCGTCCAGCGCTTTGAGTTGGACGTTACCTGCAAGGGACACCCGTATCACTACGAACTGGAGATAGACCACAACCCTGACCGGCACATGCTGCGCATGAGCCGCGAAAGCCTGTCTTGCGACGGCAAGGGCCTGTTCTCTTTCTCGGTCGAGAACGGCAACGGCGAAGCGCAGCTCTACCGAGACGACGGCTCCGCGGGACCGAAGTACCCCTTCGACTGGTCGCAGTCCGGAGTCGGCTTCATGCAACCGCGTCACGACAATCGGTTGCTCACCGCATTCCGCGAACGCATGGCATCCGTCTTTGTGGTTAGGCCAGCCCCGCAGATCATGAGGGCAGAGAGCCGCCGAGAGCTCAAACGGCCAGACCTACTGATGGAGGACTTCGCCTCCTGGTTGCGCTACCTCATGCAGGAGCACCAGGGGCGTGTCTACGAACTCACCAGTGTCCTCCGTCGGGTCATCCCTCGGTTCAGCTCCTTCAGCCTGCGTGAAGCAGGTGACGCCCGAATGCTGCACGTGGAAGTGCGCAGCCCCGGCGATGCTCTGGACCTGTGCAGGTTTGACAGTCTGTCGCACGGCGAGCGGATGCTCATTGCCCTCTACACCCTGCTTGGGTGCATGCCGGACGAGGACGTCACGATCTGCATTGACGAGCCCGAGAACTTCCTGGCGCTTCCCGAGGTCCAGCCGTGGTTGGATGCGCTTAGGGACCGCCTTGAGGAGCACGACACCTGCCAGGCGCTGCTGGTTTCGCACCACCCGCGGCTCATCAACTTCCTGACTGCCGCTAAGGCAGGTGTCTGGCTGTCCAGGAAGGGCGATCTGGGACCGAGCAACGCGGTGACGGTGTCACCCGATGCCAGCAAGGACGGTATCCCTGTCGCGGATCTGATCGAGAGGGGGTGGCTCTACGATGCGTGATCTCTCGGGAGCTCAGGCCATCATCCTGTGCGAGGACACGGCCCACTACAGCTTTGCCCGCGGATATCTCTCCACGTTGGGTGTCGCTCGGTTCGTCCCGGACATCAGCCCCAAAGGACGCGGGGCGGGCTCCGCTTGGGTCACCGAGCGTTTCGCCGCCAATCTCAAAGCGTTTCGCGCCAGCAGCCGGTATCAGAACAGCATCCTAGTCGCCGTGATCGACGGGGATGGGAAATCTCCCGCGGAGCGGCGTGCGACGCTGGAGACATCGACATCGATGCAGCAGCTTGGCCAGTCGCCGCGAGGCCCCGGCGAACGTGCGCTCATCATCGTCCCGCAGTGGCAGATCGAGACGTGGTTCGAGTTCGTCGTCGCTGGTTC
>CAILKC010000255.1 GCA_903834675.1 uncultured Victivallales bacterium
CGCGGCCCGCGGCCACTGCCCGGGCGGCCCCGGGCGGTCCAAGGGGATGGAGCGGCCGCGGCCCGCGGCCACTGCCCGGGCGGCCCCGGGCGGTCCAAGGGGATGGAGCGGCCTCCCGCCGCGTTGCCCGTCTCAGCCGACAGCCGAGAACAGGATCAGGGCGGAATCGGGATGCTCCGGCAGTTCCACCTCCATGCCGCCTTCCATGGCCACCCGACCGCTGGCGGTGCCGAGGATCTCGCCGCCCCAGTCGCTGAAGGTGTACTCGCCGTCGGGGTCCAGTCCGTGCAGCTTGAGAGCGGCATGCAGGAAGGGGCTGCGCGGGCGTTTCAGGACCACCAGTAGCCCTTCCTGCGATGCTGGCAGGTAGAGTTCGTAGGCCATCCAGGCGTCCTGGGTGCGGGTGTACTCCGTCAGCGGGTAGAAGTCGCCGTAGAAGAAGCGGCGGACGGTCAGGTACTGCCGCAGGAGCCGGTGGGCGCGGTCGAAGGGGTAATCGGGGGGTATGGGGTCCTGTCTGGCATCGTCGTTGCCCCAGAGGCCGACGGCCAGGGCCGAGCACATGGTGCTGCGCAGGGTGTAGGTATCCCCGTCCTTCAGGTCACCACTGCTGGTGCCGTGCAGTGGCAGCCAGTGCATGAGGCTGAAGGAATGGCATTGGGCTGCCGTGGCGTCGCGGCGGCCGGCCGCATAGTCCGAGCGCCGCAGGGGGGTGGTGCGGCCGCTGGATTCGAGGTCGATGCGGCGCCCGCCGCTGGCGCCATTGTCGATGATCAGCGTGGGGTGGCGCGCCAGCAGTTCGTCCCAGATGGCGTACAGTCCCTCGACATAGCGGATCTCGGTGAGGCCCTGGCGGTCCGGGGTATCGGCCTGGCGCCAGTAGGCAAGCGGGGCGATGTTCGAATCCCAGCGCAGGCAGTCGATGCCGAACTCGGTGATCTGGTCGGAGAGGAAGTCGGTCAGGAAGCGGCGGGCCTCGGGGTCGCCGAGGTTCAGCAGGCGGTCGCCGACGTTGAGTTGATTGCGGGCGCTCTCCATCTTGAGCCACTCCTGCGGCGGCAACTGGTCGCCGTAGTCGGCCCAGGTGATGGCTTTCTCCGGCGGAAGGCGCAAGAGCCATTGCTGGAGTTGCTCGAACCACGGCGTTCCCGGCGCCACGCGTTCGGGTTCAAAGCAGAGCAGGAGTTTGCGTCCGGCGCAGTGCAGCGCCTCGCTGATGGGTTGGAGGCCCTGTGGATAGAGGTCGCCCCTGGGCTCCCAATGGCCGGCGTTCTTCATCCAGTGTCCCGCGCTTCCGAACCACTCGGCATCGATCCCGTAGTACTCGATAGGCAGGTCCTGTTCGACGATCTGGCGGATATTATCCAGGTGAACCTCGGCAGGCGTACCACCCCAGTTGCGGTTGCACAGGGGTGCCAGCAGCGGTTCGCCTTCGGGGTGCGGCCGGTGGTGTGCGAGGATGAAGCGGCGCAGGAGATTGTGGCCACGCATGGGCTCGTCGGCCCAGAAGAGCATGAGGAGGCGCGGGGTCCGCACTTCTTCGCCGGGACGGAGCCGGAAATGCGTCTGTGCCATGCCCGCCTGAAGCTCGAGAGCGCCCTCCGTCGAGCGTGCCAGGCGCGTGGCCCATTCGCCGGTCCAGCCGACGGCCAGGATGAAGCCCCTGCCGTCCAGCATCACGTTCCAGAAGGGGAGCACTTCACTTGATGAACGTCCGCCGCCGGGGCGCTGGCGCAGTTCGCCGCGGGGAAGCAGGCGGCGTTCGACCAGCTCGAAGTCTTCAGCGGAACAGAGCGCGCCTTTCGAGGAGCGCACCACGCAGTTCGCCGCCGCGGCGAGGGGCAACGCGGCGTCCAGGGGCAGCAGCTCTTCGATCATGGGCGTGTCGGCGGTGCCGGTGTTGCGCAGATGCAGGATCCACTCGACCGCCGGGAAGTCGTGGTGCTGGTTGGCCTCGAGGCGCACCTGGAGCCCCGTGGCGAGGTCGGTGTAGGTCAGGACATGCTGGGTATGTGCGGCGCCCGCTGCCGCGGTCTGGGAGTCGAAGCGCCAGTCGGGCAAGAGTTTGCCGGCGGGCTTGTCGCCGTAGGTGAATGAAAAAGGTGGCCGGGTCGCGCTTGCCTGGGCGGTCAGTCGTAAGGCCCATTCCTCGGCCGCGTCCATCTCGTCCTGCTGCATGTGCATGGGTTCTACCTTCACAGGCGGCTTGCTTTGGCCGCTGGGATACCGTGTCACTCCACCGCCAGATCCGCAAAGCAGATCTCCACCGGGAAATCGCCTGCCGCATAGGTCACCGCCACCGTGTTCACGCCCTCCCGCAGCAGCGCCGGGGGCACCTGCCAGGCCCGCAGTTCCTCGTTGTTGCCGAGCAGATTGGGGTAAGGGGCGTCAGACGGTTCAGAGCGGTCGTAGGTTGCGACCAGTTCCTGCCCGTTCAAGGTCGCCTTCCATTCGGTGACGTCGAACGACCCCGGCGACTGGATGCGGAAGCGTCCGCCAAGCCGCCAGCCGCCATCAGGCGGAGCCAGGATGAACTCGAAGTGGCTCGTGCCGCCCGGCTCGAGCTTACGGTGGGGGCCGTTGCCCTCGATCCGGCGCGCCGGGCGATCCCAGCTCAGCCAGGTCGAGCCCATGATGTAATGCTGCGGTTGCCGCGCCAGCCAGGCAGGGTCGCCGAGGCGCTGATGCATGGCGAAGGGGGGTTCGTGGAACGGCCCACGCGGTCCGGGGCCATGCTCGCGGTAGTAGACGAAGTTGAAGGTACTTAGCCCGTCGGCTCCCCGGGCGTAGGCCTGATGCGCGGTGGTCCAGAACTGCCGGGGGGTGGTCCGGCGGAAGAAGAAGCTGTCGTAGCCGAGTTTGGCGCGGTTGCGGGCGATGGCGGTGCAGTGGCACATCTCGACGTAGAGAGCGACGTCCGGGACGAGGGCCCGGATCTCGGCCAGGTCGCCATACTGGTTGGTAAAATAGGAGTGGGACAGGTTGACCATGTCCACCCCGGCCTTGACGAACGCTGGCAGGTCAACGCCGAGGTCGTCGTGAGCCCGAAGTACGGCCGGCACGCGCACACACAGCCAGCGGCGGCACCCCGGGCGGGCTGTACGGTCGAGCAGGCGACGCACCTCATGCACGAAGTCGTTCATGATCTCGCACCGTTCCGCCAGCGGGGTCTTCGTCTCGTCAAAAAAGCGGTTGTGGCGCATGAAGTCGAGCTCGAAGCCGTCCAGGTCGTACTGCTCGCAAAGCTCCTCGATGAAGGCGAACTTGAAGCGGCGCACCTCGGGGATGGCCCAGTTGAGCACGCGGCCATTCCAGTCGTTGATATCCTGGCCGATGCGCCACTCGGGGTGGTTGACGTGGATGGGACTGAAGACGTGCCAGGCCCAGCTCTGGATGTCCTTCGGGTCCATGGCGGTGAACTCATGGCCATGCGAATCGTTGAGGCGGAAGGAGACGAAGGGCGTCTGGCCATGGCGACGGCAACGCCTGACGAACACCTCGACCATGTCTCCCCCGGCGGCCATGTAGGCAGCGTAGGCGTTGGCGGCGGGGTCCATGCCGGTGCGTTCCTTCATGAAGCGCACGTGCTCGGCGAAGGGGTAGACGCGGCTCTTCCACCATGGCACCCAACCCACGCCGGGCTGCAACAGGTGGACATCGATGCCCATCCCGGCGGTCTCATCCACGCCTGCCTCAAGCGTCTCGCGGCTGAAATTCAGTTCGCGATACACCCAGCCATCCGTGGCCGGATCGCGCACCCAGTTGGGCTGCGGCTGGAAGGGGCTGCGGCAGGTGCAGAGGTTCGTCGTGTCGTTGCTGAAGAGGACTTTGAACGGGGCTTTCACGTCAGTTCATTCTGAAAGAACTCGATGATTTCGCCGGCCAGGCCGCGGCAGAAGGCGATGCGGACGGGGGTTGGCTGGGGCTGGCTGGGGATGGTCACATCGCGCGCGGTCAGGGTCACCACCGCCCCGGCCGCCACGGCCTGGGCCAGGGCGGCGTCGCAGTTCGCCGTGCGCAAGGCCAGATGCAACACCGGGCCCTCGGGCAGGACGCCGTCGGCGCCGCCGGCGAAGACCTCGATGTAGTTGCCGTTGCCGCAGTCGAGCAGGACGGCCCGGCTGTTGCCTTCGCCCCAGGAGATCCTCTCGGTCAGTCCGAGGCCTTTCTTGTAGAACTCCACAACCGCCTCGAAGTTGCTCACTTTCAGGGCGAGATGATGGAACCCGCTGACCGTCCGTAGTTGTGACATCCTGACTGCTCCTTGGCTATCCCGACATCCGCTCTTCGCCGTGCCGGCGGCGCGCGGATGTGCGGGCGCAGGGCACGGGAGTCGACGCATAGCGTAATGCCTGGAGCATGAAACTGCATGGCGAGGCCGCACCTGCGGTTGAGATTATGGTGAGAGGCTGGCCTTCCGCGCTCGGTCGGACCGCCTTACCTGACCCGGTACGCCGCCACGCCCTGCGGCGAGGCTGGCTCCGTCTGCTGGCCGGCGCCGGGATTGAAGATCGAGGCGTGCGGTTGGCGCGGGTAGGTCAGGCCGACGACGCGCTTACCCACCAGGCACGGCTCGGCAAAGCCCAGGTCGCTCTGGCGTGCGTACATCTGCTTGCCGTTTCTGGCGTTGAACTGGCGGATCAGGGTGGTGCCCTTACCCCCGGTGACCATCTCGATCGCGCCGGTCCGTGCGGTGTCCGCCACCAGGATGAAGCGCCGGTCATCGCCCAGCGGGATGCCGTAGGCATGGCGGACCCGCCAGAGCTCCCGTCCCGATTCGCGCTCTACGGCCAGCACCACCTGCACCACCTTCCGCTTCGCCTGTTCGAGGACGTGGCTGAACTCGGGCATCTTCTCGAGTTCCTTGTAGGCGGGTGGCAACTTCACGTCCTTGTCGGCCAGGCGTTCCTCGATCTGTCCGGCCAGGTAGATGCGTGTCGAGGCCACCACGATGTCGCCTTCTCCGGTGGCCAGAAGGACGCCCCATTTCTCTTTGCCCGTGGTGGCGTCCAGGCAGCGGCAGGAGTCGCCGCCGACCAGCAGCAGCAGTCCGTCGCGCAGGAGTGGCCGCAGCCCAGCCTTCTCGGGCAGATTCAGCGTGTAGGCCACCGTGCCGTCGGCCGCGAAGGCGGTCAGTTGCTCGCCGGCCTGGATCAGCACCAGGTCGCCGGCCGGGACGGGGCCCCAGGCCAGCGTCGCGGGAAGCTCCGTCTGCCAGATCCGGCTGCCATCCGCCGCGCCGAAGGCCAGCAGGCTCAGGCTGGCGCCGGTCGTTTTGTCGGTCGGCTGGGCGGGGGTCGCAGGAGTGGCCAGGAACACCGCGTGGGCTGCCTTTGGCCCGACGCTCAGGGCGGTGATGGCCGTGCCCTTCTTCAGTTTGGGGCTGGCCCAGAGCTCCTTTCCGGATTGCAGGTCCAGGCAGACGAGGCGAGTTCCGGTCTGTGCCAGCATCTCCTGGGCCGTCACCAGCTTCTGGCGCAGCGCCTTCATGGTGTTGCCAGCGCCGGGAGTGCCGGTTTCGTAGCCACCGGTTTCGTCGAACGCTTTGCGCATCTCGGCCTGGGCCTGTTTGAGCAGCTCCCTGCCTTTTCGGGCCACGGCCAGGTCGAGTGGCAGGGTGGCCACATAGTATGCCCGCGCCAGGTCCGGACTCAGGGCGAGGCAGCCGAGGCGACCCTCGTCGAAGCTGCTGGTGAAGAGGGCCTTGCCGTCAGTGCCCAGGCGGACCAGGGTGTCGTGCGTCTGACGCAGGATGCTGCCGTCGCTGAGCAGATGGAGGTTTCGGCTGCCGTCGCGGCCGGGCCAGCCGTATTCCAGTTCCAGCGCCTGCTCCTGTTCCAGGTCGATTTTCTCGGCGTCGGCCGAACCGACTGTGGGCAGGGCGATGGTGCGCCCCACGGTGCCCTTGAGTGGATCGAGCACCACCACGGTATTGCCCGCGAGCACGGTGACCCCCGAGTCGCCGCTGGCGAGAATGCGGGTGGCGGACTGCTGGTCAGGGGCCTTCCACTCCCAGCACACCTTGCCAGCCGGATCGAGGAAGAGCTTCCAGAGGATCGCCAGGAGGACGAGGGCGACCAACCCGCCCAGGGCCAGGAGCAAGAGCTTGCCGAGGCGGGCCGTCTGGCGCAGGTCTGCTTCGGCTTCACGCTGCCGCTGCCGGCTCTGTTCCGTGACATTGCTGCGGCCCTTCTCAATGCAGGCCTGGCTACAGTGGTAGCCAAACTGCTTTGAGCACTCCCGGCAGACGGGTTTACCGCACTCGACGCAGCTTCCCGTGACGGTCTCCTGCGGGTGCCGTTCGCAGGGCGCCTGGTGTTGTGTCTTGGCCATGGCCTTCGCTCCTGGCTGGTCTGTGACCCTAGCGGCCGGTCAACTTCGGGGGTCGCGGATCGGCGCACTTCCTACCGTCCTGTCACGAAAGGTAACACAGGAAGGGGTACGGTGCCTGCGGCCCGTTACCCGCAACGGCCGCAGGGCGCAGGTCAGTTCCGTAGGGGCTTCTGTTTCGATCGTCTCCGCGTCCGGCGAGCAAAACGGGTCACTTGACTCTTGGGGGAGACTTCCGGCGGGACGTGTCGCGAATGCCAGACGCCGCGGAGCGCTGAAAGCGCGGC
>CAILKC010000256.1 GCA_903834675.1 uncultured Victivallales bacterium
CCCCCGTGCCGACGGTATCGCGATTGCCGCCCTGGAGCCCGCGATGCCAAGCCCGTTCCGGGCAGGTTCGCGGTATCCCCCGTGCCGACGGTATCGCGATTGCCGCCCTGGAGCCCGCGATGCCAAGCCCGTTCCGGGCAGGTTCGCGGTATCCCCCGTCTGCAAGACCCCCGTGCCGACGGTATCCCCCGAGACGGCGACCGCCGACTCCAAGGCGCCTAGCGCCCGGAAAAAGGAAACCGCCCAGAGCCCTGAAGGCCACGCCCAGGTTGGCAACCGCCAACTTCCTAAGGCGTCTCGATACCGCCCCCGGGGAAGCTCACGCCAAGCGGGTTGGGCGAGGTAAAGAGAGACACGTTGGTGTGGCCGTCCATGGTGTGGATGTTGAGCAGGTGATGGAACAGGTGATACATCCGCACCTCCTGCGTTCTGCCATCGGGCAGAACGTTCTCGCTGCGGTGGAGCATCGCGAGATGTCCCAGAAGCACGTTGCCGCTGGTCATGGAACTCACCCGCTGCCCCTGGCCGTTGTAGGTGGAATGCGTGGAGGTGACGTAAAGAATGGAGATGGGCCCATAACCCTGTGAGTTCTGCACCATGTAGGAGGGCTCGCCCGGCGCCACCTCAGTCCTCATCGCCGACCCCTGCCACCAGTAGGCGAGAAGACCGACGGGCCACCAGTTCGAACGCTCCAGTTGGACCATCCTGGCGCCAGGGCAGCAGGCGGCGGCATCCTTCGACTCGCGCTGGAAGCGCGCCAGCGTCTCTGAACTCAGGTTCTGCTTGAGGTCCAGGCGCGTGTACGGCGGCACGGAGGCGCAGCCCAGCAGACCGAGCCCCACCGCCACGCATGCGCTAAGCCATACCACCTTCATGCCCTTACCCTCGCCTTCGCCGCAAACACCATGACCGCAACTGCCATCACGCCGGCGTGCCGATGCCCTCGAACAGCACCGTGGACAAGTAGCGCTCGCCCGCATCGGGCAGGATCACCACGATGGTCTTACCCGCGAACTCATCCCGGTTCGCCAGGCGTACGGCCACCGCTGCCGCCGCACCGCAGGAGATGCCGGAGAGAAGCCCCTCCTCCAGCGCCAGACGGCGCGCAAATGCGATCGCTTCGGCGCTCTCGACCAGCTCGACCCGATCGACGATGGACAGATCCAGCGTCTCCGGGATGAAGCCGGCACCGATACCCTGAATCTTGTGCGGTCCCGGCTTCAGGTCCAAGCCCGCCAACTTCTGGGTGATCACCGGGCTCTCTTTGGGCTCGACCGCCACGGAAAAGAGCGGCGTGCCCCGGGTCTGCTCCCAGTAGCGCGAGATGCCACTAATGGTGCCGCCGGTGCCTACCCCCGCAACCAACACGTCGACCTTGCCGTCCGTATCGTTCCAGATCTCGGGACCCGTCGTCTGCTCGTGGATGGCCGGGTTCGCCGGATTCTTGAACTGCTGCGGCAGAAAGTAGCGCACCGGATCGGAGGCGGCGATCTCCTCGGCCCGCCGAATGGCGCCCTTCATGCCTTCCCCACCGGGCGTCAGGATCAGCTTGGCCCCAAAGGCTGCCAGCACACGCCGCCGTTCGATACTCATGGTCTCAGGCATGGTCAGAGTGAGACTGTATCCCCGCGCCGCCGCCACATAGGCCAGTGCGATGCCGGTGTTCCCGCTGGTCGGCTCGATGATCTCGACGCCCGGCCTCAACACGCCGCGCTTCTCGGCGTCCCAGACCATCGACGCGCCAATGCGGCACTTCACTGAGTAAGCCGGGTTCCGACCCTCGATCTTGGCCAGCACCGTAGCCTTCGCCCCTTGGGTCACACGGTTCAGCCGCACCAGCGGCGTGGTCCCGATCGACTGCGAATTGTCAACGAATACACGGCTCATCGTCCTACTCCATTCTCGGGGGAATCCGGCGCCGCCAACCCGGCGGCCTAGTTCAGCCGAAACCTCACACACGCACGACCAACGTCTATCAACATACTAGACTATAATACTTCACCCTTGTCAAACCCCTGGCGGCGGAAAACCCGAGGGTCGGCCAGGGCCGCAACCTGACCGTGCAGGCGGAGCTTGCCCGGCAGAAGGGGGCGGGGTCGACGTCTGCCGGGCAGCCGGGCAGCAGGCGCAATCGGCGCCGCAGTCGCCGCGCAGCCGCCGCAGCCCCCGGCGCACGACGTATGCGGCGGCCGTGAGGACGATGGCGACCGTTACGAGGGTTTGCCACATGCTGCACTCTCACCTTTGGCTTTCGCGAAGACTCTCCACTGCGCCACCGCCTCTCAGGCCCTTCAGGAGATGGGCTGAAGGCCGCCAGGTCAGAACTTCAGACACCGATACCAAGGGCTGAGCCGACCTGGAAGACGAGGGTGGCCACCAGCCAGGCCAGGACAGTGGTGTAGACGGCCGAGAAGGCAGCCCATTTCCACGAACCGCTCTCACGGCCGATGGTGACCAGAGTGGCGATGCAGGGCGCGTAGAGCATGACGAAGAGAAGCAGCGCCAAGGCGCGCAAAGGCGTCCAGCCCGGCTCGGCGCGCAACACGTTGACGATGCTGAAGTTGCTGCGGCCGCGGTCGGCGGGCCCGTGGGGATCCCCCATGCTGTAGGTCATGCTGAGGGTGCCCAGCACGACCTCTTTGGCGGCGAGTCCGCCCAGCAAGGCGATGGTGTCACGCCAGTCGAATCCAGCCAGGGCGGCCACAGGCTGGAGCGCTTGGCCAAAGCGGCCGGCGTAGGAGTGCTGCAACTGGGTGCGGCGCTGTTCGCCGACGCTGCGGTCCACCTGCGCGACATACTCCCGCAGCACCTCAGCGGCCACCCGCACCGGCGCGCTGGCCGGCTCACGCACCCCCGCGGCAACCTCGGCCAGGGTCAGACGCTCGGGCTGCTCTTCCAGCAAGCGCTGGCGCTCTGCCGCGGCGAGGCCTTGCCGGACCTGCTGCACCAGGGCGGCCACAGCCTCGATGTCGGCCGCATCGCGGAGCGTGCCATCCGGCACCAGCGCCCCGAGCGCCGCCGCCGTCGCCTCCTGGCGCTGGCGCTCGAAAGGAGCGGGGTCTAGACGCGGCAAGTACATCATCACCCACAACAGGATGCTGACTCCCAGGATCACAGTTCCGGCCTTGCGCACATACATGATGCTCCGCTCTAGGGCACTGCGCAGAATGTGCCGCAGCACCGGCAGGTGATACGGTGGCAGTTCCATCACAAAGGGCGCTTGCTCGCCGCGCGCCACGGTCCGGCGCAGGCAGAAAGCCATCGCCAGGGCGAAGGCCCACGAGAGCGCCGCCAGCAGCCACATCATCTCGCCTTGCCAGCGCGCAAAGAAGGCCGCGATAAGCATGGCAAAAACCGGCATCTTCGCCCCGCAGTTCATAAAAGGCGCCACCAACATCGTGGTCAGACGGTCCTTCTCCTCGCGCAGAGTGCGGGTGGCCATCACGCCGGGCACAGCGCAGCCACCGGCAATGCCGCCGGACACAATCAGGGCTAGAATGCTCTTGCCCTGTAAGCCGAAGACGCGCAGCACCCGGTCCAACACAAAGGCGATGCGAGCCACGTAACCGGAATCCTCGATCGCAGCCAAAACCAGGAACATGAAAAAGATCAGGGGCACAAAGCCCATCACCCCGCCGACGCCGGCAATGATGCCATGGTCAATCAGCGACTTCAACGGCCCCGGCGACAGACGGGAGGTCAGCAGCGGCATGAACTCGTCAAAGACCCAGGCGAACACGCCGACCGGCGTCGTCCAGCCGTTCACCCAAGGCACGTAGCGCAGGCCGTTCGCCAACAGAAACGTCACCTTGAAAGCCAGGAAAATGACGAGGCCCACAAAGAAGAAGCCCAGCCCCCGGTTGCAGAGGATCGTGTCGAGCGCGTCGGTGAGGGTGGCCCCGCGGTCCGAAACGGTCACGCAGCCCCGCACAATGCCCGCCGCATGGCCGTAGCGGTGTTCGGCAATCAGGCTGGCGGGGTCTCCGCCCTCCTCGGCCGCCACCTGCCTGACCAGACGCTGCGCCGCGGCCAGAACGACCCCCGCCACCACCGCCGACGCCGTGCCGCCCACCCGTTCAACCGCCTTGGTGTCCTCCTCCAGCAGCTTGATGGCCAGCCAGCGCGGCGGCAGCGCCGCGGCCAGAGACGGGTCCGCCGCGATCTCGGCAACCAACTCCGCGATGGCCGCCTCCACCTGGGGGCCGTAACCTACGTTCAAAGGCTGCGCCGCGAGCTGCCCCTGCCCCACCCGCACCAAGGTGTCCAGAAGTTCCCCGCGACCGTCGCCGCGGCGCCCCACCGTCGCCACCACCGGCACGCCCAGCCACTGCGCCAGCTTCGACACGTCGATCGCGATGCCGCGCTGAACCGCGATGTCGTGCATGTTCAGAGCCAGAACCAGCGGCCGCCCCATCTCGGCCACCTGCAGGGACAGGTACAGGTTGCGCTCCAGGTTCGCGGCGTCCACTACGTTCAACACCACGTCAGGCCGTTCATCGACGATCGCCGCCCGGGCCACCACTTCATCAAGACTGTAGGCCGTCAGCGAGTAGGTCCCGGGAAGATCGATGATGCGCAGCCGCACATCCTGCCACTGAACCCACCCCTCCTTCTTCTCGACCGTGACCCCGGGGTAGTTACCGACCGTCTGATTGGACCCGGTGAGCAGGTTGAACAAGGTGGTCTTACCGGCATTTGGATTGCCGGCAACCGCGACCGTGAGGGTCCGCAAAGGAGCCACCTCCGACATCACGCCGTCTCCTCGCATTCCTCCACCTCAATACAGGCGGCTTCCGCCCGCCGAATCGCCAGATGGTAACCCTTGATCAGAATCTCGATGGGGTCTCCCAACGGCGCCCAACGCTCAACCAGCAGCTCCGTGCCGCGGGTTACACCCATGTCCAGCAGCCGCTGCCGTACCGCACTGCCCCCGGACTGCGTGCCGGAAATGCGCACCCGACAACCTTGCGCCACCTGGTCCAGAGTTCGTGCCATACGCCGACTCTCCACTCGTCCGAAACAACCACCCCGTCGCCGACCAAACGGGAAACCTCACCGCCCTGCCCTCACCCCGCCGAACCCCCGCCACGCCCCGCCCAGGCCCGCCATTCCGCCGAAGACTCCAGAAACTCGCCCAACCGCAACAGCCGATCCAGACACTCCGGATCAACCGCGTGCTCCAGACGGCAGGCCGTCTCATCCGCACCCACGGCATCCATCCCCAGGTTGTTCCCCAGAAAGCGCCGCAGCACTCGATGCCGCCGACACACTTCTTCCGCTACCTCCCGGCCCGCCGCAGTCAAAGATACCGCAGCGTACGGGGCGTAATGCACCAACCCCTTCTCCGCCAGACTGTGCAGCGCCGCCGTCACCGTCGACTTATGCACCCGCAGCCGCGCCGCAATGTCCCGCGACCTCACCGTGCATGACGTACCCCCCAACTCGGCGATCGCCTCCAGGTAATCCTCAAGCACGGCACTCACCGCCGCTGACATGGACGCCGCTGACCCTGACACACTACCTCCGTCAATAAATGTTTTATATCTAAAACAATATAGCGCCGCCATACCCGCAGTCAAACGCGCCAAGACCAGACCCAGGGCGGTTTCAAGACAGAGACCCCTGCTGGATCTGGCCGACGTTTGCCATGACCCCGCTGACCGACCTGGAGCCCGCGATGCCAAGCCCGTTCCGGGCAGGTTCGCGGTATCCCCCTTGCCGCCCTGGAGCCCGCGATGCCAAGCCCGTTCCGGGCAGGTTCGCGGTATCCCCACTGGCTCTGGAGCCCGCGATGCCAAGCCCGTTCCGGGCAGGTTCGCGGTATCCCCCTTGCAGACCTGGAGCCCGCGATGCCAAGCCCGTTCCGGGCAGGTTCGCGGTATCCCTCGGCTCCAAGGCGCCTACCGCCCGGAAAAAGAAACCGCCCTGGACCGGACCGGCGGACGGTCAGTCCGGGTGGCACTACGCTCGCGGCGCCTGCCCTCGGACGCGCCGCCCGACCGCAGCACTCGCCACCACACCCGGCCCTGCGCTCTGCCGCTCCGTCACGGAACGATTACGCGGGCCGACAAGCGGACCGATGCCGCCAGAAAATGGCCACCCCGGCGGCAAGGCCCCATAGCCACTGCACCACCCCGGGATAGCATGCCAGTGTACCAAAGTCACACCGTTTTTCGAGGCTCTTGCAGAACCCTCGGCTCACCAGCATCCCGCCTGGAGCCGACGGTCTCCGCCGTACCCGGGGATACCGCGAACCCGCCCGGAACGGGCGATGGCATCGCGGGCTCCAGGGCAGGGCTGTTTCAAGAAACTGGGCTGGGCCTCGCAACAACCCGTGGTCTGTCAGCCGTATCGGGTTGCGCAAGAACACACGCCGTCAGTCATGGCACAGGCGCCAAGCCAAAGCGGTGTCGCGGTCGCCGCCGGCGACCTTGCCACACGCACTCCACCTGGCCAAGGCGCGATATGGACTGCGTGCGGCAGAGGGCCGCGGACGCGGCCCGTCGACGCCGCTTTCACGGTCGGCGGGACGACGGCGGTCATTTCTTGAAACAGCCCTGGCTCCAGGGCCAGATGCGGGGGGTTACTGCAAGAGCCACTTTCTTATAAACGTATTATGTGCCAGAAACTGTCTTCTAAGATCGTTTTAGCAGCCATATTCATCAGGTAACCAATTGTGCATGAATAACATCTGTGGGAACGGCACCGAAAAACAGAAGGTTAGTCCCGCGGTGACTACTCAGGTTACAAATCAGGGCATTTCCCTGCCCCAATGGGGCTGTGGCTCAGAGCCCAGGGTTGCGGCCATGGCGCCGCCACCCTGGGTCACATGGGGTCATGGCCTCCTCGCCCGACGGGGTTACGTCTTGGCACCCTGACTCAACCCCGTTGGGCTGGACTGGGTTTGCGGCCTTGGTCACCCAGGGTAGGCCGGCGCCGCGGCCAACCCTGGGCTTGGGTACGCAGCCCCGTTGGGGCAGGATACGCAGTTGCGCCTGAGTCGTTACGTCCCGCGATCTCAGAGGGCCACTGGCTTGGCCTCACTCGGCGAGCTTGCACCAGACCGTGACAGCAACAACCGTATCCTTCTTGACCGCGAGGTTCTGGTCCACGCTTTCGTTGTGCCAGGCCTTGATGGAACCCTTGCCCCCGTGTCCAGCTTTTTCGGCGCTGACGAACCCCTGCTCGCCCTGGAAGTTCCAGCCGACCGCCTTGCCTTCCGCAGCAGCCTCAAAATCACCGTTCTGGAGCGTTCCACCGTCAACCGTGACATCATCATACGCGATCCAGATCGGAATCAACTCCTCGCTACCCTCAACCTTCGGCCGCCAGTCCCCCCGCAGCGAGAGCGACACCTCGCCGTCCTTATCGGCCTTGAAGCGGATCGTCATCTTCGCCCACTCTTTGCCTGTGGGCATCTGGTAGGTCAGATACTGGGCGTTCTTGACGTCGTCCATCCAACTGGCGTTGGTACCGTCCCCGTTCTCCGGCGCGGCGACCATCGTCAGTTTCGCTCCGCTCAGATCCGTGGAGCAGACGTCCATTCGCGCCATCCGGGTCTTCACCTCCTGCGCGAAACCCCAGCTACCGGTCAGAACCACCAGCGCCGCCATGCTGAGAAGCCTGCTCATTGTCGCACTCCTTTGCCTGGATACCCCACCGGCAACGCCTCTCCGCTCCAACCCTGGAGACAGCTTTGGGGGGCGTCCCAGAGACTCTTGCCATGTAACCGGGCCCACGATACCCCGAAGCGCGTGTGGATGCAATCCGACAGCCGGAGCGTCCGCGCTGCTCACAGGGCGAGGCAGCGGATGCCGACCTGCTGGCAGAAGGCGACGATGTCGTCGTACAGCGTCTCGCCATAGCCGAGGACGCCATACTCGTTATTCCACGCCTCGACCATGGCATCGACGTCGCAGTGGACCGTGCCGAAGGCATGCGGCCAGAAGGGGATCTGGCACTCCTCACGGCGCTTCTTGAGGGTCTTGGCCGCAGGTTCGAAGACGGTGCAGCGAGTGACGACCAGCTCGAACTGGCCGTCATTGCGGCCGAGGCGAGCGAGCACGCCGGGCCCAGGCTTGCAGACCAGCTCGACCGAGATGCCCCCGGCATCGCCCTCGGTGGGAATACCATGCTCGGCAAACCCCGCCGGGCCGAGCTTGCCCGCCAGCGCTGGCGGACAGGCCCCGTCGCCAATGATCTTGATCTCCTTGGCCGCCTTATCGATGTGCTGCAAATCTCCGTAGTAGACCGGGTCCCGACTCAGATCGGTGAGCAGCTTCACGGTCATGGCGGTGTTGAAGTCGCTCAGGGTCGAGGTGCCCACACCCGCCTGCAGCATCATGCTCTGGGCAAAGCAGGTGGCGCAGTAGTCATCGCCGAAGCCAGGAAAGGACTGGATGGTATAGAAGTCGAAGCCCTCTTTGGCGATGATCTGCTTGAGCGCCAGGTAGAGCCGGATGGAGCGCTCGGCGGCATCGCCCTCAGGCACCGGCATGCGGAAGTAGGGCTGCATCTCCTTGCGGGCCTTGGCCACGGCCTTGGTCGGCACGCTCTCGGCCGTGCGGATGAGCTCTGTCGTATCGCGCGAGTCGATGTCGACCCCGAAGACCTTCATCCACTGCGAGGGGTCCGCCACGCCGCAGGTCTGGCCCATGCCGCGACCGCCAAAGGCGCCGATAGTGCTCAGGTTCAGCCGCGTCCGCAGCGCCGCGCCACGGCAGTAGGCCGCGATGCGAGCGACTTCGGCCGGCTCCTCCCAGGCGCCGTAGACGAAGCGGTGCGTGAGCCCGATCTCCTTAAGCGCTCCATGCATGACCAGGCCGCCCACCGGCCGCCAACCTTGTGACCCGGGATTCGTCCACAGCACGATGCCCTTGCCCGACCCCGCGAAATCGCGCAGAGCACCGACCAGATGCGCGGCCCATACCCAGGTGCCGCTGAACAGCACCAGCGCGTCGATGTCGTCCCGTTTCTTGAAGGACGCGAAGCACTCTCGCGCCTCGCTCTTGCTGGCCACCACCAGGCCGTATTCGACCAACTCCAGCCCGGCCTGCCGCAGGGCTCCCTTGGCCTGGGCCACCAGGGCCTCATCGATGAACGGCGTGCCCATGGGGTCCTTCAGACCATCCTTATGCACGCCATAGACGACAAAACCGACTTTCGGGATAAGCATGACGGTGTTCTCCTGCCTGAGTCGCCCGGTTGCCTGACCTTGCCTGCCTCAATCGCGATCCCACGTGCAACGGCAGTCCGCGCCCTCGGCGCGAGACCTGCTGTCCCGGGCCTTGCCGGACCGGGCAAACAACCCAGCTTACACCCTCGCCGTCAAGGGTCAAGAGGGCCTGGGGACGCAGGTCAGTTCCGTGCGTGGTGACTACTCAGGTCCTAGGGTTCAGGGTTCAGGGTTCAGCCTGGCCCCCGGCTGGGGCCGGACATACCGAAATGAGACGTGCCGACGCGGTTCCCATTCCGATCCGGCCGGTACGTGCCGGATCGCCTGGAGGGCGGCCCTGCGTGGCCGCCGCGGCGCCGACGCAGCGGCGCCCTCCAACGCCCTGCGTCCGCTGCGGCGGACGAAGGGCGGAATGGGAAGCGCCTGGTGTCATACGAGGTTGCTGCAAGTCCCATACAAGCGCCAGCGTCAGACCAGCCGTCCGCCTGCCGCCCGAGCCTGCGCCAGCACCTCGGTCTGCTTCTCAATGTCATCCGAGGCCCGGGTGCCGACGGCCGAGATAATGTCCGTGACCGTGAACCCAAGGAAGCTCAGCACCGCCTTGGTCTGCTCGAAGTAGGGTCTGAAGTAGGCCGCGTCCGGATGGCCCTGGGTGAACGCCAGAACCAGTTTCGGCTTGCGCGTCAGGCGGGTGGTATAGTCGGGACCAAGCACCGGGTAGAGACGGTCCATGAAGAGCTTCGCCAGTCCGGTGACCTGCCACATGTAGACCGGCGAGCCGAGCACGATGGCGTCGGCGTGGAAGATGTCCTGGACGATCTTGCTCATGTCGTCGGGCTGCACGCAGGCGGGATGCTGGCGGCAGTTCATGCAGGCCGTGCAGTCGCTGAACTTCAGCGCCGCCAGATGCACATAGCGCGCCTTGGCGCCGGCCTCCTCGGCCCCACTCAGCACCGCCTTGACCAACCGACCGGTATTGCCCAAGGGCCGCGGACTACCGTTGAAACCGATTACTGTCTTCATGTCGTCATGCTCCTTAGGAATGGCGCGCGGCTCTGCCGCGCGCTCCGCTTACCATGCTCCGCACCGAACTCTGGCGCCAGCCGCCAGCGCTCAGGGCTGTTTCAAGAATAACCCGCCCTGGCCAGCGCTGCTTCAATTCCCACCCTCGTCGATGACCGCGCTGGCGCGTTCGAAGGCAAGCCTGGACTGGGCGTAGCCCCGGCGGAACGCCGCGGTAGCCTGGTCCGCGGCCGCGGGGGTCGTCTCCGCCGTGGCCAGAGCCGTGATCAGGTTTGCGAAGAGCCGTCCCACATCGGCTTTGAAACCGCTTTCGATCGCGGCCCTCGCCAAGGGCTGTTCCGTGGTCATGCGTTCTGCCCTCTCTGATGGTGTCGCTTTCGGGAGTGCTGCCCGCGCCTTACATCCCCTTGGGGCCGATCCTCTCGACGGGAATAGCCTCGAATTCAGGCAGCCCCCGCCAGATTTCGGCCAGGCGCGTCAGGTCGAGGGTGCCGGCCGCGGCCGACGCCGGCAGGAAGGGAAAGTCCGCGATCTGCCACTCGGGGTTGTTCTCGCGGGTGAGCCATTCCGCTTTGACGTCTTTGCTCAGGGCGAAGGGCTCCTTGCAGCCGATGAAGATATTGCCCCGCATCACGTTACCCAGGGGCAGGAGCGGCTGCTCGTCCAGCACGCTGGCGAGTTTCGGGTATCGTCCACGCCAGAGCGGCGAGAGGTAGTCGAGTTCCTCACATCTCGCCTTAAGATTCCACGATCCCGGCCGGTCGAGAGTGATGCCCCGTGGCCCCCGCGCATCAACGTGGATCCCCCGCGGCAGATCGATGAAGAGGTTGCCGCGGATCGTGTTGTCGCGGCCGCCGCCAAGCAGAACCCCACGACCGACGCCGCCGAAGACGATGTTCCCAATGATCTCGTCGCCACTGTCGCAGTCATCCAGGTAGATCGCCTGGGAGCCCGTGCCATGATTGTTCGTATTGCTATGCATGTAGTTCCAGCGGACAACGTTGCCGCGCGAAGCCCAATCCCTTCCCGTGTAGAAAACGCCGACATCGGAGTAGAGCTGGCAGACGTGGTGGACCTCGTTCAGCTCGAGCAGGTGCTCATTGCCGCCGTAGGCCACGGCGCCCGTCGGGCAATCGTGGATGAGGTTATGCGCCACGCGGTTACCGCAGCCGCCGAGCACAACTCCGCGACCGCCGCCCCAATCGTAGCGCCCGAGATGGTGCAGGTGGTTGCCGACCACCGAGCAGTTGCCTCGGGTCAGCGACTTCCGGTCACCAGCGGTCAGCGAGATCGCCTGGGCGCCGGTGCGCGTCACCTCGCAGCGTACGATCTGGTTGTTCTGGCCGCCAGAGACGTTAATGCCACCGAGCCCCAGGTTGCGGACCAGGCAGTTCTCCACGGTGCTGTTGACGCAGCCCTCGAGTTGCACGGCCCAGCCACAACCATTCTCAAGAACCAGATCGCGCAGGACCAGGCCAGTGACGTTGCTGGCTTTGAACAACGGCTGGCGACAGAGCGAGACGCGGGCCGGGGCGGAAGTCACCTCACCCGGCGGCCAGAAGTAGAGCAGATTGGCCTGACGATCGAGGTAGTACTCGCCCGGACAATCGAGTTCCTCGAACACGTGCAGCGCATAGAAGTTGCGCTTCGACTGCTTGTCGTGGGGATTGCCGATGCCGTACCCGTGCTTGGCCGCCAGGCGCAGTTCACCCGTCGCGGGGTCGTAGCTCGCCGCCTTCAGCACCTCATCCGCCCACTCGTAGCACCAGAAGCCGTGCAAATAAACGCCGCGGCCGAAGTCCCAAAGCCGGGCCCGGTCCGAGGGGAAGCGGAACGACCCGGGGCGGTAAACCTCGCGGGTCACCCAGTGAATCGGGTCCGAGGCGCCGGCATCAATGACCTCCGTGAAAGCACTGAAACCTTCGTTCGGCCAGCGCGCCGACTGCATGGGCAACTCGCCGAAGAAGAGCTCCTCACAGCCCGGAGCGCGGCAGGCATCGGGCAACTTGCCCAGGGCGGGGAAGCCGAGGGCTTTGAGGTCGGCAACCAGCACCTTCTTCTGGGCCTCCACCGAGATCAGACTCTTAGCCTCGGCGGCGGTCAGCGGTCGGAAGCCGGTGACCTGCCGGGCGCCGGTGAGACGGGCCTGGTGCGGCACCTCGGCACGGATCGTGATCGCGGCCGACGCGGGCTTGCCGGGCGAGGCGTCGAGCACCAGGCCATCTCCGACATAATACTCCCCTGCCCCCAGCCAGATGGTACCGGCCTCCCCACCCCGCAGCCCGGCCAGCGCCTGCTGCACCGAGGCCAGCGGTTGCTCCCGCGTGCCAGGGTTGCCGTCGCGGCCCTGGTTCGACACGTAAAGATCCTTGGCGAGCACGCTGGCGCCCGCCGCCACACCAAGACAGAGAACCGTAATCGGGTGCATGCTGACTCCCTTACCCGAAAGCGCCCACCACACCACCGCCGGGCGCCGGCCCGGTCACCCCCCACCCCGCCACCGCCTCGGCAAAACGGCGCGGTTCATCGGTGGCAAACCAGCGGATACCCAGGTCGAGCAGGGCATGAATACCGGCCGTCGCAAAGTGCCAGGGAAGCACCTCCAGGTCGACCTGAGCGAGCTGGCACACCGCCAGCGCCGCGGCCAGATCGGCCCGCGTGATCTGCCAGGGCCACTCCGGCGCGCCCGCCGCATCGTTGAGGTGAAACTGGACCTGGTCCAGACCGGCGAAGCCCTGCCGACCGCAGGTGGCAAAAGCGTCCAGAATGCACTCGCGGGAGCCACCCAGCCAAAGCATCGTCCGCAGACCCTCGCCCAGCGCGCGCATGGCCTGGCACTGGCTGGCCAGCGGGCTGCAGACGATGAGCTGACCCCCGACACCATGCGTGGCGATCAGCCGCGCCAGGTCAGGCAAGTCCACGTCCTTGAGGTCCAGGTAGACGCTGCGCTCGGGGCGCCCGGCCAGCTCGGCGAACAGCTCGGCCAGAGTCGGCACGCGCTCCCCAGCATAGCACGGGTCAAACGGCGCCCCGGCATCCCAGGGCTTGATCTGGTCGAGGGTGAGGCCGGACAGCGGCACCCCGCGCAGGCCAGCCGGGGCCGTGGTGGTGCGGGCCAGCGTGGCGTCGTGCAAACATACCATGACGCCATCCGCGGTACGCCGGACATCCAATTCCGGAATGCCACCGAGGTCCCAACCGTAGCGGGCGGAGGCGAGCGTGTTGTCGGGACGCTCATGGCCGCCGCCGCCCCGGTGCGCCTGCCATGACACGCCGTGCCGACTCATCACTTGGCGATAGTCCATGCCGCCCAGTATAGCCCGACAAGCCTAGTCCCTCAACCGCGCCCAGGCTCCGCCCAGGGCTGTTTCCTTTTTCCGGGCGGTAGGCGCATTGGAGCCGGCGGTCCGCCCCGGCACGGCCGGGGCTTCCGCCGTCTCTGGGGATACCGCGAACCCGCCCGAAACGGGCTGGGCATCGCGGGCTCCAGGGAGGCAAGCGGGGTCAGGCCAGACGCCTGCCAGATCCAGCGGG
>CAILKC010000257.1 GCA_903834675.1 uncultured Victivallales bacterium
CCCGCTGGATCTGGCAGGCGTCTGGCCTGACCCCGCTTGCCTCCCTGGAGCCCGCGATGCCCAGCCCGTTTCGGGCGGGTTCGCGGTATCCCCAGAGACGGCGGAAGCCCCGGCCGTGCCGGGGCGGACCGCCGGCTCCAAGGCGCTTACCGCCTAGAAAAAACGCCCTGGGGGTTCGGCCGCCGGACTCTTTTCACCAAATAGCCAGAACGACATGCAACTCAGGGGCGCTATGGTGTGTCCCTGTCGCATAGTTGCTTGTCAGAGCGGACGGTCAAGGCAATGCGTGGGGTTTTCGGTCTGCCGCGGTTGGAGCCGCGGCAGGTAAGCCAGGCGAGTCGGTTCACCAAGGAGTAAGGATCATGCAAGACAGATCACGCCGTCCCTTCACTCTCATCGAGTTGCTGGTGGTCATCGCCATCATCGCCATTCTGGCGGCGATGTTACTGCCGGCGCTGGCTCAGGCTCGATCCAAGGCTCGCCAGGTGACCTGTCTGTCCCAGCTCAAGCAACTTGGCCTGGCTCTGGACATGTACGCCAGCGACCAGGACGGTCGCTACATCACCGCGTTGCCGATAGCGGGCATGCCGCGGGGCAGTCAGGTGGACAACGTCTGCTGGTGGCGCTTCTACGAGAAGCCGTATGTCGGGGACTGGGCCACGCTGGTCTGCCCAGAGGGCTTGCGGACGGTGGCCAATGCGTCGGACTCCACCAACCAGTTCCACTTCAACTATGGCTACAACAATGCCCTCGCGGCCCAGACCACGACCTCGGTCAAGCTCCCCTCCGCCGTCCTGTCGTTCTCCGATTCATCCTTCTGGAACTCGGATAACTGTAACGGTAAGTCGGCCGCCTGGACCCGTATCGACCTGAAGCCGGCAGCGAATGCCTGTAACGCCAGCCAAGCCGGAAACTGGCTGAACACCTGCACGCGCCACAACGGCAACAGCAATATCGTCTTCGTTGACGGCCACGCTGAATCCATAAACGCCATCAGCGTCCACAGCCGGGTTCCCCTCCTGGTGACGCCGTAGTTCAGCCAACCGTGGTCGTCGGCCTCCCCCGCGGCGTTTCGGGGGGCGGCGCGGCGACAGCGGCGGCGAGCAGGCGGCGCAGATGGCGGCGAGCGGTGGCGATTCCCTGGCGCTCGATCATCTCGCGCACCTCGTCGCCGGTCATGTCGCGCAGGAGGGCGCCGCGCTGTTCCAGGTCGAGGTTTGAGGCCCGGACTTCGGTCCGCATCTGCCGCAGCAGGTCAAGGTGGCGACCGAAGGCCGGGCCGATGGTCGCCTCGATGCGTTCCCGGATGCGGCCGGAGAGGGCCGGGCTACCGCCCCCGGTGGAGATGGCGATGACGATGTCCCCCCGGCGGCAGACGGCGGGCACGGTAAAGGTACAGAGGTCGGGCTGATCCACGACGTTGACCGGAATCCCCGCCTCCCGGCCGTGCTCCCAGACCCGGCGGTTCACCGCCTCGGAATCGGTGGCACTGATGACCAGGCATGCCCCGCGCAGGTCCGTCTTCCGGTAGCCGCGCCGGACCCGACGAATGCCGCCCATCCGGGCGAGGGCCGGGCAGAACTTGGGGCTGACCACCGTGACCTTGGCCCCGCACTCGACCAGGCTCTTGGTCTTGCGGTGCGCCACCGTGCCAGCGCCGATCACCAGCACCTTCCGTCCGGCCAGGTCCAGGTTGACCGGATAGTACTTCACCTGAGCGTTGCCATCGCCGTGCGCGCCGCCGCTAGCGTTTGCTCGATGTCCCGCTCGGTATGGGCCGTCGAGACAAACCCCGCCTCGAACTGCGAAGGCGCCAGGTAGACCCCGGCGGCCAGCATGCCGTGGAAGAAGCGGGCATAGCGCTGCGTGTCAGAGGTCTTGGCGGTCCGGTAATCGGTCACCGGCGTCTCCGTGAAGAAGAGCGTCTGCATGGACCCCACCCGGTTCTGCTGGATGGGGATTCCAGCGCGGGCGGCGGCGTCCCGCAGCCCCTCGGCCAACTGTCCGGCCAGCGCCTCGAGACGGGCGTAGGGCGGGGCCGCCGTCAGCGCTTCCAGGGTGGCCAGACCGGCGGCCATCGCGGCCGGGTTCCCGCTCAGGGTTCCGGCCTGATAGACGCCTCCAAGCGGAGCCAGCACATCCATGATGTCGGCGCGGCCACCGTAGGCCGCAGCGGGGAGGCCGCCGCCAAGAATCTTCCCCAGAACGGTCAGGTCGGGCTTGATCCCGTAGAGTTCCTGGGCTCCTCCAAGCGCCACGCGAAACCCCGTGATGACCTCGTCGAACACCAGCAACGCGCCATGCCGTGCGGTGACCTCGCGCAGAAACTCGAGGTAGCCCGGCCGGGGCGCGACCACGCCCATATTTCCCGCGATCGGTTCGACGATCACGCAGGCGATCTGCGGGCCGAGACGGTCGAAGAGGGCGGTGACCGCGCCCGGGTCGTTGTAGGGCGCGATCAGCGTCTTCTCGGTGTAGCTGGCGGGAACGCCTCGAGTGTCAGGGATGGCGAAGGTGGCGAGTCCCGATCCGGCCGCCGCGAGCAGTCCGTCCACGTGGCCGTGGTAGCAGCCGTCGAACTTGACGATCAGATCCCGGCCCGTGAAGCCCCGGGCCAGGCGGATGGCGCTCATTGCCGCTTCGGTGCCCGAACTGGTCATGCGCAGCTTACGGATGCTGGGCACGCAGGCCGTGACCAACTGGGCGAGGCGGACTTCGAGCGCGGTCGGCATGCCGAAGGTCATGCCCTTGGCGCAGGTTTCGCCTACCGCCTGCACCACGGCCTGGGGCGCGTGGCCCAGGATCAGCGGTCCCCAGGACATGACGTAGTCGATATACTCCCGGCCATCGGCATCCAGGAAGCGACTGCCCGCCCCGCGTTCGGCGAAGACCGGGGTGCCGCCGACCGCGCCAAAAGCCCGTACCGGGCTGTTGACACCGCCCGGGATGACCTCGCGGGCGTCCCGCCAGAGCTGCTTAGACCGTTCACCTGGCTCGATCATGCGTAGACTCCTTTGCAGGGCGGTCTCGGAGGTTCGACCCGCCACCTACTTACCGTAGCGCTGGAAGATGCGGCGGCGGACTGGGCAGGTGCAGATCATGCGGCCATCCCGTTCCTCTTTGTAGGGACAGGCGTGCTGTTCGAGGCAGCCGACGAAGGGCGGCGAGGTATCCACATACGCCAGGATACGGCACAGGGCCACGTTGGGGTCCGAGAGACAGGCGTGGCCATGGACGCACCGGTCGGCCGACTCCAGAACCCTCTTCTCCACGTAGTAATAGTACGCGACCGTCGGGTCCCTTTCGCCAGCCCCCGTCGCGCTCGCCTCGGCACAAGCCGGAGGGCTGGAACGATCGGCGAAGTAGACCATGCTTGTCTTCTTGAACTCCCGCACGGAGAAGAGGACATCATAGTCTCTCAACCCCGTGCTCTCCGCCACGCGGATGGCCACCGAAAGGCAGTCCTCGCGGGTCCGGCCGTGGATCATCCCGAACACATTGTAGGGCCAGCCGGGGAAACGGGGGCGTTCGTAGCAGTGGCTGATCTCCGCGCAGGCCGCGAGGCGTTCACAGACGAAGCCGACGTCAGCTTCCGGCACGTTCCAGACCGACATGCCATTGGCCTTGAACCCGGCCGCGTGGTGCCGCAGGACGGCGCCGAAGCGTCTCATGGCACCGGAACGCCGATACGCCGCGAGCCGGGCGAGAAGATCCGTCTCGGGGATGCCGAGCTCCGCGGCCCAGGCGCGGAAGGGGTAGCGCTCGAGTCCCAGGTCGCCGCAGGCCAGGCGTATGGTCTGACGGTCGGTGCCGTCGAGCCCCGCACACCCCGGCTCAAGCGGCGCGACCGCCAGCGGGCGGACCGTCTCGAGAAGGCTGTCGGCAAAGGAGAAATCGACGCGGATCTTGAACAGGCGGCGGGCGGGCAGGTCGTGCAGTTCACGCACCCCCGGCGCCTGCCGTACGGCCTCCAGGACGGTCTCCAGACGGCGGCGGTCCGGCGCGATGACGGTGAACCAGAGGTTGAACGCGGCGTTGCGTTCGTAGTTGTGCGTGACTTCGGGGAAGGCACTGGCGACGGCGGCGGCGGCCTCGATCTGGCCTGGGTCCACCCGCGCTGCCACCAGGGTGCTGGTGTAGCCAACGCCCCCGGCGGCAAAGGAGCCGCCGAGGCGGCGGATGATGCCGTTCCGGCGGAGGCGGACGACGCAGTCGTGGACTGCCTCGGGGGAACTCCCCAGTTCGCGGGCAAGGTCAGCGTACGGGTCCGGGGAGAAAGGGAACTCTCCCTGGATCCGCGCGAGCACCTCCCGGTCCAGCCCATTCAGGGCGGGGTCAGAGGGGTTCGGGGAGTCCTGCTGGTTAGCGCTCGGGCACATAGGTGCAGTCGGGTTCCTCATCCAGAAAATCACCGGTCACGGCAAAGGCCCGGGCGCGGCAGCCCTGGCATAGCTTGCGATAGCCGCAGGCCCCGCACTTACCCTTCAACTGCCGCGGGTCGCGGAGGGCTGCAAAGACCTCAGATTCACGCCAGATCTGAGCGAGAGACGTCTCGCGGACGTTCCCCACAACCACGGGCAGATAGCCGCAGGGCTGGACCTCCCCGGTGCGGGAGACGAAGCAGACCCCGGAGCCGGCCAGGCAGCCGCGGGTGAAGGAGTGCAGGCCATGTGGTGCGCCCCCGGCGGCGCCAGCGGCGCCAGGAAGAGAGGCGCCGCTCTCCCGCCCCAGCTCGCGCAGGATCCGGTAGTACTGGGGGGCGCAGGTGGCCTTGATCTGGATCTGGTCCCGCAGTTCCAGGGTGCGGGCCGCCAGCCAGCGCAGGGTTTCCTCGAACTGTGCCGGCGTCAGGCGCTTGTCGTCGCTGATTTCGGCGCCGCAGCCGACAGGGACCAGCATGAACATGTGAAAAGCCTCGATACCGCGGGCCTGGACGAACTCCAGCAGGGCCGCGAGTTCGTGGAGGTTATGCTGGGTGACCGTCACGTTGACTTGCAGCGACATCCCCACCCGCTGCAAGGCATCGAGGCCGCGAAGGGCGTTGTGGAAACAGCCAGGCTGCCCGCGGAACGCATCGTGGGTCTGGGGGGTGGCGCCGTCGAGGCTGATGCTGACCCGCTTGATGCCGGAGTCCACGATTTGCTGGGCGATCGGGTCGTTGATGAGGGTGCCGTTGGTCGCCATGGCTACGCGCGTGAACAGCCCAGCGCAGGTGCTGGCGATCTCAAAGAAGTCGGGCCGGGCCAGGGGTTCGCCGCCCGTGAGCACCATGATCGGGTCGAAGCTGGCGCGGATGTCCCGCGCGACCCGGAGGATTTCTGGCGTGGTCAGCTCGCCGACGGCGAACTCCGCCTGGGCTTCGGC
Organism: uncultured Victivallales bacterium; assembly: GCA_903834675.1. The sequence continues at coordinate 5,365 of CAILKC010000257.1, forward strand.
CCGGCAGTGCTGACAGCGCAGATTGCAGCGCGCCGTCAACTCCCAGAACACGAGCCGCAGTTCATCCGCGGCGGTCATGCCGCCCTGGGGATGGTTTAGGTGTTTCTCAGCCACAATGCTGCCTCCCGTGCCCAATAGGTCAGGATGATGTCCGCCCCTGCCCGCCGGATGGCATAGAGCATCTCGAGTGCAACCCGCTTCTCATCGATCCAGCCGCGGGCTGCGGCCGCCTTCACCATGGAGTACTCGCCGCTGACGTTGTAGGCGGCGACGGGGGCGCTGACGGACTGCCGGACCAGGCGGATGATGTCCAGGTAAGCGAGGGCGGGTTTGACCATGACGATGTCCGCGCCCTCAGCGAGGTCGAGCTCCACTTCCGCCAGGGCTTCGCGGGCATTGCGGATGTCCATCTGGTAGCTGCGCCGGTCGCCGAACTGGGGCGGGGATTCCGCCGCCTCGCGAAAGGGCCCATAGAAGGCGGAGGCGTACTTGGCCGAGTAGGCCATGATCGAGACCTGCCCGAAGCCCTCGGCGTCAAGCGCGCTACGGATGGCCCCGATGCGACCGTCCATCATGTCGCTGGGCGCGACCATCTGGGCCCCGGCTCGGGCATGGGATAGGGCCATCCGGGCGAGGAGTTCCAGGGTGGCATCGTTGTCCACGTCGCCATGGCGGATCACGCCGCAGTGGCCGTGGTCGGTGTACTCGCAGAGGCAGACGTCGGTACAGACGATCAACTCCGGCAGCGCCGTCCGCAGGGCGCGCACGGCCTGCTGGACAATCCCATCTTCGGCACAGCCTTCGGTCCCGGTCGCATCCTTCCTGGCCGGAATCCCGAACAGGATCACGGAGCGTACGCCCACCGCGGCCAAGCCCCGGGCCTCCTCCACCAGCAGGTCCACGGACAACTGGGACACGCCTGGCATCGAGCCGATCTCGCGCCGGACGCCGACGCCATGCCGAACGAAGAGAGGTAGCATCAACTGGCGGGCTTCCAGGGTGGTCTCGCCAACCAGGTCACGCAGGTCGGCCGTGGCCCGAAGCCGCCGCATGCGGGTGGTGGGAAAGGTCACGCGCGAATCTCCTCATCGCTGAGGTAGCAGGCCGGATCGCAGGCCCAGACGTCCTCGGTCACGGCTTCCGCCCGCACCCTGAAGTTACCATTACAGACGTCCAGCCAGCGACAGGTAGCGCAGCGTCCCTTGAGGTACTGCTTGCGGTTGCGGAGCTTGCCCAGGAGCTCGTTGGAGGTATCGGACCAGATCTCGCCGAAGGAGCGCTCCCGGACATTTCCGGGAGAGTAGTGCCGCCAGAACTGATCGAAGTGAACCGCCCCGTCCCAACTGATGCAGCCGATGCCGGTGCCACTGCTGTTGCCGCCGTTCATCTTCAGGAGTTCGAGCACATCGGCGGCGCGGCGCGGGTCCTCACGCTGGAGGCGGAGGTAGACGTAGGGGCCATCGCAGTGATTGTCCACCGTCAGGCATTCGATGGGTCTGCCACGGGCGTGCAGGGCGCGGGTCCGGTCCATGATCAAATCCACCGCCGCGCGGGTCTCGGCGTGGCTCAGGTCCTCCTGGACGAGCTTGCTGCCGCGGCCCGCGTAGACGAGGTGGTAGAAGCAGACGCGCGGGATGCCTTCCTGCTCGAGCAGGTCGAAGATGCCGCCGATGTCCTGGACGTTCCGGCGGTTCATGGTAAACCGCAGTCCGACCTTGATCCCCAGCCGCAGGCAGGTACGGATGCCGGAGAGGGCCAGGTCGAAGGCCCCCGGGATACCGCGGAAGCGGTCATTGGTCTCCTGGAGCCCGTCGAGGCTGACCCCGACGTAGGAGAGGTCGACCTCCTTCAGCCGGGCCGCCATCTCGTCGCCGATCAGGGTGCCGTTGGTAGAGACGACGGCGCGGAGATTGCGGGCCCGAGCCCGTTCGATGAGCTGCAGGATGTCGGGGCGCATGAGCGGCTCGCCGCCGGAGAAAAGGACCACGGGGACGCCGAAGTCCGCCAGGTCGTCGATCAGCCGCAGCCCTTCCTCGGTGGTGAGCTCGCCGGTGTAGTCGATATTTCGCGAGTGGGAGTAACAATGCACGCAGCGCAGGTTGCAGCGGCGCCCGACGTTCCAGACCACCACCGGCTTCTTGTCCTTGGAGAACTGCAGCAGGTGTGACGGCAGCTTGCCGGATTGGCGCCCGTAGCGCAGGGGGTCAGAAGCCTCAACGGTACCGCAGTAGAGTTTAGAGATGCCGATCATGGTGGGTTACTCTTCAGGTTGGCGGTCAAGGCAGCGAGGAGCCCAGGAACCGTGGATTCCTGGGCCTCCAGGCCGATGCTGATGCCCTCGGCTCGAGCCGTCCGCGAGGTCTCCGGGCCGATGCTGGCATAGAGGACATTCGTCGGCAGCGTACCCAGTTCCGCGCGGATGATGGCGGCGAAATTGCGGGCCGTCGAG
>CAILKC010000258.1 GCA_903834675.1 uncultured Victivallales bacterium
CAGGTGGCCAAGATGCTCTGGATGGCGCGGCATTTACCCGAGGCCGTCAGAGCGTCCAGCAGACTGGTCAGCTTACCTGGATTCCTGGCTGAGCGCTTGGGGGTGCCCAACACCACGGACCGCAACCTGGCGGCCATGGGTGGCGCCTATTCGCTGGCGCGGGGAGACTGGTGGCCCGAGGCGCTGGCGCTCTGCGGCATGACGGCAGAACGGATGCCGCGGCTGGTGGATGTCGGCACCACGGTCGGCGCTTCGACGAGCCCGTACGGCGACCGCTTCCGGCCCGACCTCGAGGTCACCTTCGCCGGCAATGACCAAACCGCGGGAGCCTACGGCAATGCCTGCGAGCGGGGTGGCATGGTGGTCACCTTGGGCACCGCGCTGGTCGTCTATCGACACACCGGCACCAAGCCCGGCCCCTATAACCCCGGCGGTTGCTGGGGACCGTACCCCGGCGGCTCGTACTATGAGCTGGGGACTATCGACCAGGGTTGCCAAGCCTTGGATTGGGCGCGGAACCAGCTCCTGCCAGGGACCCCGCCTGCCGCCTTCGATGCGGCCGCGCACAGCGTGGTCGAGGCGCACCGTGAAGCGCTGGCGCCACTCTTCCAGCCGGGGCGCATTGGCGCTGGTAAGCCGTGGAGCGAAGCGCCCGTGGACGTGCCCACGGCGGCCTACGCTGTCCTCGAGGGCATTTCTTTCGCCCTGCGCCGGTTGATCGAGGTCAACCTGGGGGCCGCCGGTCAGGTCCAGCAGATCGCCGTCAGCGGCGGTGGCGGTAAGAGTGCGGTCTGGTTGGCCCTGCTGGCCAGCGCGTTGGGGAGCCCGGTGAGCCGCAGCGTCGGCGATGCGTTACTCGGTGCGGCTGCCCTGAGTGCCGGCGTACCGCCAACCGCGGAGCTGGCGGGCCGGACCGTCTATCGGCCGGACCCTGACCGCAGCGGCGTTCTCGAACCGCGCTACCGGCGTTGGGCGGCTCTGCCATGAGCGCGGACGTCAAGCGCCCCGATCGCGCTGCCGTGCTCACCCTCGGATGTCGCCTCAATCAGGCCGATACGGCACTGCTCTGCGACGATCTGGCGCAACACGGTTACCGCCTGGTGCGCTGGGGGACTCCCGCCGAACTGCTGGTCGTGAACAGTTGTACGGTCACCGCCGAGTCGGCCGCGAAGACGCGCAAGGCGGTCCACGCCGCCCGCCGACGCTGTCCCGGCGCGTTCATCGTCCTGGTCGGCTGCGCCGCCGAACTCGATGCGGAGGCGTGGCGGGCGGAGGGTCAGGCGGACCTCATCGTCGGGAATGTAGCCAAGACCCGGCTTAGCCAGGTCCTGCCCGCGGCGCTGGAGCGCCCCAGCCAACCCGGCGTCCTCCTCGGTAGCCTCCCCCGGCGTGAAGCGAGCCCCGCGGGCTTCGCCGAGGCCGGCGCGGGGCGCTATCTCGAGCGCAGCCGCGCCAACCTGAAAGTTCAGGAGGGCTGTGACTTCTTCTGCAGTTACTGCATCGTGCCGCAGGTCCGCGGCCCGGCGCGTTCGCGTCTGTGGTCAGATGCCCTGCGCGAGGCCGCGGAATTGGTCCGGCGCGGGCACCGTGAGATCGTCCTGGCCGGGGTCAACATCGCCACCTACTCCGACCAAGGCCGTGACCTGGCCGACCTGGCCGAGGCCCTGCTGGCGCAGGAGCCGAGCATGCGCCTGCGTCTGGGGTCCACCGAACCAGGCCCGGTCTTGCCCCGGCTGATCCAGCTTATGGCCCGCGAACCCCGCCTCTGCCGCTTTCTGCACCTGCCGCTGCAATATGGCGAGGACTCCATCCTGCGCGCCATGAATCGACGTTACACGGTCGCCCAGTATGCGGACCTTGCCACCCTGGCGGCGGCGTCCATCCCTGGTCTTTGCCTGGGTTCGGATATCATCGTGGGATTCCCGGGTGAGACCGAGAGCAGCTTTCAAGCGTGCTGTGAGACGGTGCGGCGCCTGCCGATTAACCACCTGCACGTCTTCAGTTTTTCGGCGCGCGAGGGCACCGCGGCGGCCGGATTGCCGGGGGCTGTCCCTGGAGACGTGGCCGCTGGCCGCGCGGCGGAATTGGCCCGTATCGGACTCGAGAAAGCGGCCGCCTTCGCGCGGTCGCAGGTCGGGCAGACCCTCCAGATCATCACCGAAAAGCGTACCCCCGGCGGCGCCTGGCAGGGCTGGTCTGACAACTACCTGTGCCTCGAGATTCCCGCCGCCCCAGAGCTTGAGGCGAACCAGTTGCTGCAGGTGTGCGTCGAGGCGGAACTCGGCGGACGGCGTCTGCGCGGGCGCCGGGAAGCGTGCGCCTGAACCCCGGCCTTACTGCTCGCTGCCAGCGGCGCTGGACGGGCATGAAAGCGTTCGCTCACGGCGGCGCGAAACGGATTTCCTGCAGGGCCTCCAGCGCGAACTCGGCCTCACCCCAGACGCCTGACCGAACCCGTAGTCGGCCGCTCTCGAGGCGCACCGAGAGCGCTCTGAACCGTGACCCGTTGCGCAGGCGGACGTCGAGGCCGACCCCCGTCTCGACCGGACCTGCCGCCGCGGCGCGGAAACAGGCCAGCCAAACCGCTGCCGCGGGGACCTGCACAAGCGCCGTTGTTGGGCCGCGGCGCAGAGTCCAGGAAGCCGCGGTGATGGCCAGAATCTCGCCCTCAAGCCGGTCACCATTCTCGAGAAACACCCGGTCGGCGGTCGGCGAGGGGGTGGCGTCGACCTCGATATCCGCGGAGGGCAAGCGGGTCACCGTCAGATCGTGTAACTCGGCCGGGGTCTGGAGGCAGACCAGCTTCAGTCCCTGCCCGGTGGGTGGGTCGATCCCGGCAGCGGTCCAGTCGGCGCAGAGGCCAGCGAGGGTTTCCAGGCGGAAGCGTCCGCGGGCCAGATCGGCGGTAAGGAGGAGACAGCGCCTGGGGGAGTCCGTCTCGGGCAAGCGAGCGCTGCCGACCAGCCTGGTGGGCCCGGTGGCGTATTGCCGCTCGAGGGAGACCGAGTCGCCCTGGAGGTTCAGGGCGTAGGAATCCCCCGTCGGCTGGGTGCTGTCGGTGAACAGGTACAGCCAGAGGTCGGGCGGCGGTACGGCAGGGATCTCCAGAACGATGCGCACCCGCTCAGACAGCACTCCCTGTCGCGCCAGGCTGGCGGGCCGGGAGCGCGCGTGCAGGCCCGTGGCCGTTCGCACCCAGCCCGGCGCGCCGCCGTCCCCCTCCGCCAGATCGTCGAGGCTAGTCACAGCGTCCAATCCCCCGACAAGGCGCGTCTGCAACATGTCGAGCTGCTCCCGCGGCAGACGTAGGCAGTCAGCGCCAGCCAGGAGCAGCAGTGGGCCTTCGGCGTTGAGGGTGACACCGGTTCCGGCCAGGCGGTCGCCGTTACGGAGCGTGAGCAGCGGTCCGGCGGCTTGCGTGGGCGCCGCGCCCGTCTGCCGGAGGCGGGCCAGGGTCGCGAGGTCGAAGGAGCGCTCCGCCCGGAGGGCAGGGTCGTAGAGCCGCAGAACGCTATCCAGGCTGCGCAGTTCGCCGACGAGCTGCGCGCCGGTGCGTAGCTCGAGGCGCCACTCGGCGGCCCGGAGCGAGCCCAGCGCCGTTGCCGCCAGGGCCAGGCCGAGAGCGCGGCCGAAGAGGCGGGTGATGCCGCGCCGAGAGGCCGGGCGGCCGAGGGCACAAACCGGCCCGACTACGGTCGCTCCACTCTGGACCTTCTTTGCATTCCTCTTCATCTGCCTGGGTGCCCTCTGCGGCCTCGGTGGTGGATCGGCAGGGTTCTCGCGATCACTTCTCGGTGGGGGCCTGTTGCAGAAACGGCAGGACGCGGTCGGCGGCGGTGAGCGAGAGCACGGCAGCCGCGGTCGAGAAGACGCTGCCCTGGGGTCCGCCCCAGGCGCCGCTGTCGGTCTGCGAACTACGCAACTGGGCGGCATTCTCGCGGTCCCAGCGCGCCCAGGCTGCGGGGTCCGCAACGGCCAGGGCCGCTGCGGCGTACAGACGGTAGTAGAAGGGGTACTGCGGCGAGCCGGCGCCTTGTTTCTCGATATAGGCGCAGCCACTGCGAACGGCCTCGGTCGCCGGGCCGCGCAGGAGGGCGAGAGCGAGGATGCAGGCAGCGCTTCGTGGCGGGCTGGATTCGCCGGGGCCGGTGTAGCCGAAACCGCCGTCTGGGGCGCGGCAACTGAGCAGGAACGCGGTGCCCTGGTCAACCGCGTTCGCGGGCAGGTTCTGGCCGGCGTTGTGGGCTGCGGCCAGGGCGATCAGGCAGGCGGCGCTGACCGGCGCATCGGCGTCCAGGCTGCGCGGGCTGTAGCGCCAGGCGCTGCGGGCGTTGCCCGACTGGGCCCGGAGTAGCAGGCGAACCCCCTCCCGCAGGGCCGTGTCGAGGCGCTCATCCGGGAGCTCGCCACAGGCCTCAGCCAGGGCCAGTACGGACAAGGCGTGGTTGTACATGCTCGCACCGATGAATCCATCCTCGGCGCGGACGGCCTGCAAGATCACCTCCAGGCTGCGCCGGATGGCAGTGGCGTAGGGACCCGCAACCGGGTCTTCGCCGGAGGCCAGAAAGGCGAGGAGGACCAACGCCGCCACTCCCGGCTGCTCGCCGTGGGTATCGTTCCAGGTGCCATCCTCGCGCTGGGAGGCGGCCAGATAGCGCAGAGCTCCGGTGACCATGGCCCGGCGCGCTGCCGAGGTGTGTGCCGACGGCTCCACGGGGTCGGCGGCCTGCGCCCTAGGCGGCGGTCCCGCCAGCAGGCAGAGCGCCAGGAGCAGCGCCACGCTCCCGTGCCGGGCAGCGGCGCGGGTCACGAGGGTACCGGCAGGGTCGTGCCGTCTAGGGGTCACGGGGGGGCTCCTGCAAGCGTCGCCGGTATTGATCCCACAGGAGGCGGTACGACGCGGGCACCTCGGCCAACGCTGCGGCTCGCACGGGGGTGCTGCTACGGGGGGAGTTGCTGGCCGTCCAGGCCACTCCCGGGACCCGAGCCGCGGGGGTTGGTGCGAGGGGCGCCTCGTTGCCGGTGCGGGTTGCGGTCTGGCCCAGCCCCAGGGCTCCCGCGCCGACGGGTGCGGTGGCGCCGGCGCCAGAGGTGGTCGTTGGGGTGTCAGAGCTCTGCCGCAGGCAGGCGGTCAGCCACTCGCTGGCCGCCGCCTGCGCCTCCATGGCCGCGTCAAGGCGCTTCCCACGAAGGTGTTCTGCCGCGCGTCGCATCGCCTCGGCTCCCTGGTCCAGCAGACGTCCAAGGGGGGCTGGACAGAGCTGTGCGAGAGCAGGCAGGTCGAGCGCCAGTTCCGTTTGGCGGAGCGCCAGCGTGGCTGCCAGCTCCTGCCGCAGGCCGGGCGGGTCGGCGATTGGGACCACGAGGCGGGTGCGTTCCCGCAAGCCCTCCTGCGCCAGCAGGGCACGTTGCAGCCGCAGGGCGACCTCGCTCCCCCCGCCCGGGCCGGCGCCCTGGCCACTGCCTGTTGTGCCGGTCTCGGCCGCAGCGCCTGCCTCGAGTGCGGTGGCCCATTCCGCCAGGCGGGTGGCGGCATCATCGGCCGTGCTCAGGGCGAAGAAGCGATGGTTGCGGCGGATCTGCGCCGCGGCTCGTTCGAGGTCTGCCACGAGGCCGGTGGCGTCGAGCGCCTCGGCCACGAGACCATAGGAGCCCGGGGCCCCCCTGGTTGCGAGGTCATGCAACAAGGCGCCCAGGCGACTCAGATCGGCAGCGACGGCGTCCTGGCGCTGAGCCAGGCTGTCGAGCTGGGTGCAGGGGTCAGGGCCCAAGCCAGTGCGTGCCTGGCCGGCCCAGGCGTCCGGCAGATGGCCCAAGTCTGCGGCCAACGCCTGCTCCGCCCGGGCTGCCTCCCGCAACCGCAGCGCGGCGGTGCGCCACGCGCCGCGGCGGAAGTGCTCATCCGCCGCCAGGATGGCGCGCAGGGCCTGCACGAGGTCGCGTCGACGGGGCAGCGCGCGTGCCAGGCGGGAGGCGGGCGGCGACGCCGTGGGGTCCTCGGGGCGCAGTTCCGCCAGGAGCGCCGGGAAAGACTGTTCCATGATCATCGCCAAGGCATTGCGGGCCGCAGTCCAGGCCGCGAGCACGACCAGGTCCAGCTCCGCGCAGGGCAGTGCTGCGGCGATTAGGCGGTCCATCTCGGCGCACTCCTCGCTGAGCTGACTGGCATCCGCTTCGGCGGCTGCTAGTCCAGCGCTCAGCAGCGCCTCCAGCTCGAGAGCGCTGGGGGGGGCGGCGAGGGCCAGTTGTTCAGCCTCTGCCTGACGTTGCTCAGCCGCGGCGATGTGCTCCAGACGGCGCCAGCAGCGGCGCAGGCGGGCGCTGAGGCCCTCGATCCAGGGCGCGGCGGCGCTGACGGCCACCTCCAGGGTCAGGCGCACCGGTTCCCGGCCCGCGACGCCGTCTGCGGCGACGGCCTCAAAGCGCAGGTTCTGGCCGGCAGCCAAACCGAGATCGGCCGGACAAACGGTCAGGGTCACCCCTGCCCGTCGCGGCATCGCGGCGCAGTCGGCGCGGCCGGTGAGCTGGCGTCCCGAAGCGGTCCCGGCATGCAGTTCGAGCCGTTCCAGGCCGGTGTCATCCTCCGCTTCGACCGCGACCGTCAGCAGGGCGGTTGGCAGGACGATTCCGGGAGGGCTGTCACCACACCAGCGCAGGCGCGGCGGCGTCTCTGGCACCACCCTCATCGAATCGAGACCGATCAGCTTCGGCCGGGGCAA
>CAILKC010000259.1 GCA_903834675.1 uncultured Victivallales bacterium
CGACCTCACGGTCGCGGCGCCCGCCGCTCCTGCCGGTGACTGGTACATACGGGTACACAACGCCTTCGGCACGGGCGGCTACACCCTTCTGGCGGACGTCACCCAGCTCGCCCTGTACAGCGTCGTGCCCGCGGCCCTGGGCAACGCCGCGGATATGGTCCTGACCCTTGCTGGGGCCGGCTTCGTGGCCGGCACTGCCGTGACGCTTGTGCCTGCGACGGGGAGTGGTTATCACGGCACGGTCGAGGTGGACTCGTTCAGTCGCATCACGGTGACGTTCGCCGCGGGCGCGGTTCCTATCGGGGCCTACACGGTGCAGGTCGCCAGCCCTGCCGGCGAAAACGCTGAACTCGCAGACGCATTTGCGGTCCTGGCGGGTGGTGAGTCGAGGTTGGAGACGCACCTGGTACTGCCGGGCGCCCTAGGCTACCACCAACTGGCCACCCTCTATGTGGAGTACAACAACGCTGGCCACCTTGCGATGTCGGCGCCGTTGCTGACCCTCAGCGCCAGCCAGAACGGCCGTGAGGCGGCACTGATGACTCTGGACCCCTTGCGCGTCAGCGATGGTTTCTGGACGTCCGCGATTCCCGCCGGGTTCAGCCATACGGTGCAGTTCTTGGCTGCCGGCGCAGAGCCTGGCATTCTGCAGCCCGGGGAGTCGGGACGCGTTCCGGTCTACTGGGCAGGGTGGCGGCAGCCGTGGGACTTCGGCTACCCACCGATCAGCTTTCGACTCGGGGTCACTAACGTGGGTACCGTCACCCCGGTCGGCCGGGCCGGCGCGCGCGAAGTCGGCACGATCAGTTGGGACAGTCTGCAAGATGAGATGCGGCCAGCAGGGGTGTCGACCGCTGCCTGGAACGCACTCTGGCCCGTTTTCGTGGGGCGGGTCGGAACCACGTGGGGTGACTACGTCGCCATGCTGAACCGCAATGCCCTCTACCTCGGCCGGGTAGGGTACGCGGTCAGCGAGGTCAGCCAACTCCTGGCCTTTGAGTTGCTCCAGGCCGATGGGCTGACCGTGCGCACCTCGCTGGTGGGCGTGGAGGACGCTGCCGTCGCGGCGCCGGTCTTGCCTCTTACCTTCGGACGCACCTTCCCCACCTCCATCACGGGACGCTATCGGCTGGGTGCATTTGGCCGGGGGTGGGCGCACCCATGGGAAGTCTCTCTGTCGGTGGCCACCGACGGCACCGTTCGTGTGGCCCGTCCCCATCAGGGCGACCGCGTCTTCCAGCCGGATGCGCGCGGTGGCTACTCGGCCGCCACCGGTGACTACGGGGCGCTAACGGCCCTGGGCGGCGGCGCCTACCTGCTCACCGAGAAGGATGGGATGCGCACCGCATTCTCAGCCAACGGCTCACTCAACTATCTCGCGGAGCCGAATGGCAACCGCATCACCTGTGCCTACAACGGTGGCCTGTTGACCGCACTGACACACTCCTCCGGCCAGTACTTGGCCATCGCCTACAACCCCGCCGGCCGCATCCACACCGTCACCGACGGCGAGGGCCGCCAGAGCACCTACGCCTACGCTGCGGCCGACGAGCACCTCATCTCCGTCACCCGCAGCAACGGCCGCGTGCAAACCTATACGTACACGGACGGGACGGCAGCCGTCACGGCCCATGCCCTCACGAGTATCACCTTCCCTGGCGGCTCGCACTACTACTATCGTTACGATGCCAGCGGTCGCTACAGCGGCACCTCCCGCGACGGCGACGTAGAGACAGAGACCCTCACCTATCCATCAACCGGGATCGTGCAGCGGACGACTGGGGCAGGCGGCACCACCACCCTGCACTTCGACCACCGCGGCTATCTCGCCAAGGGCACCAACGCTCTGGGCCAGACGGGAAGCACCCACGTCGACGAGCGCGGACTCGTGACCCGGGTCGCCGACGGCGACGGCCGGGTCGTGGAAATGGATTACGACAGCCGTGGCAACCTGACCCGGCTGCGTGACCCGCTGGGCCAGGAGGTCTCCTTTACCCACACGCAGCCGCTGAACCGCCTGGCCACCGCCACCGATGCGGCGGGCCGGTCGACGCAGTATGCCCGCGACTCCGCGGGTAACCTCGCGAGTATTACCCAGGACGGGACGACCGAACGCTTTGCGTATGATGCACTGGGGCAGCTTGCCTGCCGAACCAACCACCGCGGCCAGCTGGAGGCGTCGACCTACGACGGTTCCGGGCGCCTGACACAGCGCGACCATCCCGACCTGCCGCAGGCTCGCTTCGTCCATGACGCACGCGGTAACCTGACCCGTGTCACCGACGCCACCGGCACCACTGCCCTGACTTACAACGCTCAGGACTTCCTGACCCGCATCGCCTACCCCGGTGGCCAGGCCCTCGATTTCGCCTACGACGCCGCCGGTCACCGTGTCGCCATGACCGACGAACTCGGTAACGCGCTGCAGTACGAGTACGACGACGCTAGCCGCCTCCGCCGCGTCCGGGATGGCACCTCGGCCACGGTGGTCGCCTACACCTACGATGCGGCCGGCCGCATTGTCCGCGAAGACCTGGGCAACGGTGGTAGCACGGCCTATGTCTACGACCTCGCCGGGCGGGTCACCTCGGTGATCCACAGACGCGCGGACCTCAGCGTTGTCTCGCAGTACACCTGTGGCTACGACACCCGCGGACTCTGCACCTCGGAAGAAACGGCCGAGGGCACTTGGACGTACGCCTACGACGCCGTCGGCCGCCTGGTGTCGGCCGCCTTCGACTCGGCGGACGCAGATATTGCCGACCGGACGCTTGCCTACTCCTACGATGCGGTCGGCAACCGCACCCGCGTCACGGTCAATGGCACCGAAACGGCCTACACCACCAACACCCGTAACCAGGTGACCCAGGCCGGAACCACCACGTTCACCTATGACGCCGACGGCAACCTCGTCGGCTCGCAGGGGTCCGAGGGGACGACTGCCTACACCTACGACTCGACCAACCGGCTCACCGGCGTCACCTCTCCTGCTGGCACGTGGGCCTATGGCTACAACGCCTTTGGCGACCGCGTCACCATGACGGCCAACGGAGTGACCACTCGCTTTGTCACCGACCCGCTCTCCCCCGGCAACGTGGTCGCGGCGTACGATCAGTCCGGGGCCCTGATCAGCCGCTACGAACATGGCGTCGGGCTCGTGCGTTGCAGCGCTGGCAGCGCCCGCTACTACTACCAGTTCACGCCCAGCGGCAACACCGGCACCATCACAACCGCGACGGGCACGGTTGCCAACCGCTACATCTATGACCCTTTCGGCGCCTTGATGCGACGGACAGAGAACCTCGACAACCCCTTTAGATACGCGGGGCGCTGGGGTGCCATGGAAGACGGCAATGGATTGCACGCCATTGGCATACGGTACTACAGAGCAGACCTTGGTCGCTTCACCAGCACGGATCCCCTGCGCCTGCCGCCGTGGGGACTCTATACCTACTGCGGCAACGACGGCGTGAACTTCGCGGATCCGGCGGGCCTCGACCGGAGCACGGTGTGGCGCGAGCTCGGATTCTCCGGCCTGCCACCTTCGGATTGGGAGCTGGAGAACTGGTGGGCTTGGAGGCAGCGACGGGGGCACGGGGGCAGCGTCCCCCTCGAGACGCAGGTAACGGGCGCATTCTTCTGGTACCTCTCGCCGAACACGGTCCTCGCCCTCTACGGTCGCGACCGCCGGGAAGCGCTGGCGAGCGCAGAGGCGGAGGGATCTTGGTCGCCACGGGACCACGTCTTCCCCTGGTACGGCAGCACGGCCGTTCGGCCCCCCGCCACGGCGGCCGCCACCGCCTCGTCCGCCGCAACCTCCGGCGGCACCCTCAGCGGCGTCGCGCCGCCCACGCCCCCGGCCGAGGCCACGGAAACCGGCGGCACCGGCAGCAGCGGGCCACGGGACCCCAACATCAAGCTCGGCCCTGCCGGCGTGGGGCCGCAGGCCTATGTGACGACCGCGCAGACCCTCGCCTACCGCATCGACTTCGAGAACGACGCGACGGCGGGTTCCCCGGCCCAGTATGTGACCCTCAGCGACCGACTGAGCGACCGCCTCGACTGGACCACGTTCGAGCTCTTGGAGATCGGCTTCGGCGACCAGGTTATCGCGGTCCCGGCGCACCGGCAGAACTACGCCACCGTCGTTCGTATGACCTACCTTGGGACCGAGTTTGACGTCCACATCAACCTCCAGCTCAATCCCGGTACGGGCCAGGTCAAGACCGATGTCTACAGTCTCGATCCGGCGACCGGCCTGCCGCCGCCGCTGGAGATCGGCTTCCTGCCTCCCGAGGACGGCAGCGGCCGTGGCAAGGGCTACTTTGCCTACGTCATCCGCCCGCAGAGCGGCCTGGCGTCGGGCACGGAGATCCGTAACGTCGCCACCATCACCTTCGACTTCGGCGAGGTGATCGCCACCAACCAGGTCGACCCGCATGACCCGGGAGCCGGTACGGACTCGGCTAAGGAGGCCCTGGTGACGATCGATGCCAGCGCCCCGGTCAGCGCCGTAGCCGCCCTGCCGCCGCAGTCTCGGGCAGGCTTCTTGGTGTCCTGGTCGGGCACCGACACGGGCGCGGGGATCGCTTCCTACACGGTCTACGCGAGCCAGGACGGTGGCCCCTTCAGCCCGTGGCTAGCGGCGACCACCCTCACCGCCGCGACCTACCCCGGGGCGGTGGGACACACCTACGGATTCTACGCCATTGCCAGCGACGCGGTTGGGCATATAGAACCGGCCAAGAGCGCCGCGGAAGCAACCACCACGGCGGTCAACTTCTACACGGTGACGTTCCTGGCCAGCGCTAACGGCACGCTGACCGGCGCTACCCGGCAGACCGTGGCGCAGGGCGGGAGCACCGCCGCGGTCGAGGCGGTGCCCGACGTCGGCTACGTCTTCCAGCAGTGGAGCGACGACTCGCGGCAAAACCCGCGCACGCTGGCCGCCGTGAGCGCAACCCTGTCCCTGACCGCGTCGTTCCGGGTCGCCCAACCGGTCGCGCCGGCGGGTTCCTTCCTGGCCGTGGGAGGAGATGCTGCCGCCGTGGCTGTCGGCCGAGCCTGGTGGGATCTGAGCGGCCCTTACACCCTGACCGTGGCCGGACATCTCCTGGCACTGAATCTGGTGCATGATGCCAGCGGCAAACTGGCGGGCACTGCGACCTACACGGTGGCCAAGGACACGGTACTGACCTTGCCTGTCAGAGGCAGCGTCAGAGGCACGGCGGGCAACACCGTGGTGAAGCTCGTGCTCAAGGGCGCGGACCCGGCGGGCACAACCGGTCTTTCACTGACCCTGGACTTGACCGTGAATGCCGGTACGCGGCGACTGACCGGGAGCATGGCCGGCAGGGCGACCCTCAACGGCACGGCCACGCCGGTCTCAGGCAATCCCAACCTGCCGATACCGGTCCTTATGAACGGCGCGTGGACCTTACGGTTCACCCTCGCCAACCCGGGCCGGACGATCACCGGCACGGCACTGCTGACGCTCTCCAACGGGGCCGACTACGCCTACGTGGTGAAGGGAAGGCGGCTCGGCACTAGCGCCGTGCTGGAGCTGGTGGCTGACCCGGTCGACCCGGCGGCGACCAGCGTCCGCATCAGGAGGATCACGATCACCCCGGTCGAGACGGGCGCAGCTCAGCTGAAGAGCTTCGTGGGCAGGGGCTATGGCCAGACGCTAACCTGGTGAGTTGTGCAACGGCAGTGCAAGCGGCGACCGCCGCACTATAGTGGCCGACGCGGTGGCAACGGAACGGTCAGCGGCGGCGGCTCAGCAGCAGAAAGCGGACAGCGGCATGAACGAGTGCGAGGCTCTGAATGAACAGTTCGCCCGGCGCGGGCATCTGCGTTTTGCGCCGGGGCCCGGCGGGCTCACGGTGGCGGAGATCGGCAACGCCGCCGGCTCGGCGCGCCTAACCCTGCACGGCGCGCACGTGCTGGAGTTCCAGCCGCAGGGGGCCCGGCCGGTGCTGTGGCTCAGCGGCAAGAGCTGGTTCGCCAGTGACAAGCCCATCCGCGGCGGCATCCCACTGTGCTGGCCCTGGTTCGGCGCACACCCTACGGACTCGGCGCTGCCCGCGCATGGCTTTGCCCGCCTCAGCCCGTGGCAGGTCATCGAGACGCGAGCCCCTTCCGACACCCTGACTACCCTTCGCCTCGGACTCCGCGATACGGACGCCACTCGGCGCCTGTGGGACTTTGCTTTCGAAGCCATCCTGGAGGTGACCGTCGGCGCGGAGCTGACCGTCGCCTTGATCATGCGCAATCCCGGCAGCGTCCCCTACACCGTCACCGCCGCGCTGCATACCTACTTCGCGGTCAGCGCCGTGACCCAGGTGCGGGTGCTCGGCTTCGACGGTTGTCCCTGCGTGGACACCGTGGGCGGCGTCCGCACGCCGGGGGTCCAGGCCGGACCGGTTACCGTACAGGCCGAGACCGATACAATCTTCAGCGCCTGCCCCGGCGAGGCCCAGATCGAAGACCCGGCCTGGGGCCGCCGCATCCGTATCCGTAAAGCGGGCAGCCTCTCCGCGGTCGTCTGGAATCCGTGGATCGCCAAGGCCAAGCGCATGCCGGACTTCGGAGATGACGAATACCCCGGCATGATCTGCGTGGAAACCACCAATGCGCCGGGGGACGCGCGCACCGTGCCGCCCGCTGGCGAACACTGCTTGCAGACCACCCTCAGCGTCGAACCGCTGAACTGAGGCGCCCCCAACTCGGAACCCTGAAGGGACCCATCCATGAAGGTCGGAATCAGCCAACTCGTCGCCACCGATACTACCAACGAAGGCTTCTTCAAGACCGCCCGCGACGCGGGCTACGAGGTCGTCGAGCTGTCGCTGCGGCAGCAGGGGCCGCTCACCGGGCAGACCACGAACGCCGAACTGGACGCCATCAAGGGCCTGTCGAAGACTTATGGCTTGCCCATCGCCTCGCTGACTCTCAACCACTGGAGCGGCAATCTGCTGGCCCAAGGCAAGGATCAGGATACGGCCATCGAACAGACCATCGCCGGCCTCGAAGCCGCCGCTCGCCTGGGCGCCCCGGTGGTCCTGCACACCCTGGGCCGCTTCTCGTCGGAACTCTACTACGACGACGCCTACCGCAATGCGGTGGCGGGCCTCAAGCGGCTCGCGCCGGTCGTCGCCAAACTCAAGCTCGCCTTCGCCTACGAATTCGTCTGGAATGGCTTCCTCTTCAGCCCCATGGAAACCGCTCGTTTTCTCGATGAAGTCGGCAGCGACTCCGTCGGCTTCTACTTCGACCCGGGCAACATGGCCGTCTTCCAGTTCCCGCATCACTGGGTGCGCATCCTCGGCCGCCGCATCAAACACGTGCATTTGAAAGACTGGAAGGGCAACGCCCTGAATGGCAGCTGGACGCCGCTGCTGCAAGGCGCGGTCGACTTCCCCAAAGTCATGGCTGAGCTGCGGGCCGCGGGGTATGCCGGTCCGCTGATCAGTGAGGTGCCCGAGTCGCTGGCGCCGCTGGCTGAGACCGCCAAGACCATCCGCAAGATCATTGCGCTGTAGGCGTGCAGTCCGAGGCATGGCGCGGCCGTGGCGCGCGGTCACGTGTCCGCCGCGGCGGATGCGGCCACGGGCGGACCCGTCCGGGGATCTGGAGATGCGGTGGGCCGCCACCGCCGCACCTGAGGCCAGGCGCCTCTCCAGAGGAATAGAGTGGCCGCAAATCGCGGCAGGAGGCTGATTGTCCATGAACAGGAAGAAGATCGTGCTGGTCGGCGGCGGCAGTAACGCCTGGACGCCGAACATTGTCAAGGACATGATGCTGACCGAGGCCATCGGCGATGCGGAGTTCGTGCTGTACGATACCAACCTCGCCGCCAGCGACCTGGTGAAAGCCTGGCTGGAGAACCTCAATCGCGGACTCCGCAAGCCCTGCGTGTTTCGCTCCACCGACCAGCGCGCCAAGGCGCTGGAGGGGGCCGACTACGTCATCATCACCATCTCCACCGGCGGCCTGGACGCCATGGCCCACGACCTGGCGATCCCCGAGGAGTATGGCGTCTACCACACCGTCGGCGACACCTCGGGTCCGGGGGGCTGGGCCCGCTTGATGCGGAACTTTCCGGTGTTCAAGGACTTGGCCGCGGCGATCAACCGCTACGCCGGCGCGGCCATGGTGCTCAATTACACCAACCCGATGACGACGCTGACCAAAGTCCTCGCCCAGCTCTGCAAGGGGCCGGTGGTGGGCCTCTGCCACGGGCTCTTCGAGAACCTCGATTTCCTCAAGCGCTTCTACCATCTGGAGAGCGAGGATGAGATCTCGGTCAGCTACGCCGGGCTGAACCACTTCTTCTGGATCACCCAGGCCCGCACCCGGGACGTCGACCTCATCGCCGACCTGCGCGACCGCCTGACCCGCCAGAGTCTCACCGACCTCTTGCGCGAGTCGGCGCCCGACCCTATGGGCTTCAAGTCCAATCGGGAACTGGCCACGGAGCTATTCCGTACCACCGGGGTCATGCCCTACCTCGGCGACCGTCACACCTGCGAGTTCTTCCCGTGCTATATCACCAGCAAGGCTAACCTGAAGAAGTACCGGCTGATCCGCACCAGCATTGAGGAGCGGCGCCAGGGTTTTGCCGCCCGGCAGGCGGCGCTTGCCAAGGCCGTGCAGAGCCCGATCCCGACCGATGGTGTGCGCAAGAGCCGCGAGACTGCCGCCGACATCATCGCCGCGCATGTGCAGGGCAAACCGTTCATCGACGTGGGCAACGTGCCAAACCTTGGCCAAATCTCGAATCTGCCCCTGGGGACGGTGGTGGAGACCGCGGTGCGCGTAGACCGCAATGGCTTCTCGCCGATCGCCTTTGGACCGTTGCCGGAGCCCGTCCGCAGCTTTGTGGCGCCCTATGCCCAAGGCTTCGACCTGGCGGTGGAGGCCTGTTTCCGCGGTGACCGTGCCCTGGCCCTGCAGGCGCTGCAACTGGATCCGGTTTGCGCCCATCTCAGCCCCTGCCGGGTCCGAGAGCTGGGAGAACGCATGCTGGCTGCGCATGCGCCGTTCATCACCATGTTTAAGCCCTGACGGCAGGGCTCCGGCAGGGTCTTCGAGACAGCCATGATCCCTTGGGAATTCCTTGGCAGCGCGCAGGCTCCGGGAGACGGCGAGGAGTTGAGCCTCTACCGCCGGGGCAACGAGTTCTCGATCCGGGTGAAGGCCTGCCAGCTCATGGGCAGTACCGCCTATGGCTCGGAAGAGGCGTTGGCCGAACTGGTCTGCGCGCGCCTCGCCGGCCGAAGCCGCGTTCGCATGCTGATCGGCGGTCTGGGAATGGGCTATACCGTAGGCGCCGCCTTACGACACCTGAGCGCCGAGAGTCAGGTGGTGGTGGCCGAGCTGGTCCCGGCGGTGGTGGAGTGGAACCGCGGCCCCCTGGCGGACCTGGCCGGCCGACCCTTGGAGGATCCCCGGGTGACGGTTAGAGTGATCGATGTCGCGCGGATTCTGCGCAGCGAAAAAGAGGCCTACGACGCCATCCTGCTGGACGTGGACAACGGCCCCGAAGGGCTGACCCGGAAAGGCAACAACTGGCTCTACGCTCAAGTCGGCCTGGAGAGCGCGCAGGCGGCCTTACGCCCGGCCGGGGTGCTGGGCGTGTGGTCATCCCAGCCGAACCGCGCCTTCACCAGGCGCCTACGTCAGGTCGGCTTCAGCGTAGAGGAAGTCAGCGTGCGCGCCCGCGGGGCCCGCGGGGGTCCCCAGCACCTCATCTGGCTGGCACAACGCACTGCCTGAGGCGACGCCCAGTGACGTTGAGGCAACCGTTCGTAGCCTATCGTAACCCCGGGGCCAAGCACGCCGGGCTGTTTCAAGAAACGACCGCCGTCGTACCGTCGGCAGTGAAAGCGGCGTCGACGGGCCGCGTCCGCGGCCCTCTGCCGCACGCACTCCATATCGCGCCTCAGCCAGGTGGAGTGCGTGTGGCAAGGTCGCCAGCGGCGACCGCGACACCGCTTTGGCTTGGCGCCTGTGCCATGCCTGACGGTGGGTGTTCTCGCGCAACCCGATACGGCAGACAGACTACGGGGTGTTGCGACGCCCAGCCCGGTTTCTTGAAACAGCCCTGCCAAGCACGCCCCGGCCAACCGGTCGAGTACGGGAGGCATGTCCATGGCCAGCGTTGTTGTTCCTGCCGTCAGCCGTGCTCGGCTCGTGGCTGACCTTGGCGCTCTGGGCCTCCGCCCCGGCGACCGGCTGTTGGTCCATAGCTCGCTGTCCTCACTAGGCTTTGTGGAAGGGGGACCCGACGCTGTCATCGAGGCGCTGCTCGAGTTGCTAGGCCCTGCCGGAACCCTGGTCATGCCCTCATTTCAGAAGGGCAGCGAGCACGTGCTGACACGCCAGGGGGTAGTCTTCGACGTACGCACCGCGCCCTCGGAGATGGGCGCCATCAGCGAGGCGTTCCGCCGCCGCCCCGGGGTCAGACGTTCGCTCAGCCCGACGCACTGCCTGGCCGCCTGCGGGCAGGACGCGGCGGCCCTGCTTCAGGGCCATGAGACCTGCACGGTTTCCGCCGGCCGCGGCTCGCCATTTGAGCGCCTGGTGCAGAGCGACGGCAAGATCCTGCTTCTGGGCGTGACCCACAGCTCCGACACCACCCTCCATTACCTGGAGAACACCGGCGGGGCGCCGACCGTTTGCCGTGAGTGTTTCCGCCCGGTCGTCATCGCCGGGGATGGCCGTGAAATCATCGTACCCACCTTTCCGCACCTGCCGGGCCTGCGCCGCCGCTACGAGCGCGTTGAGACGCTGCTCCTGGAGGCCGGAGCCCAGACCAATGGTCCCGTGGGCCAGGCCACGGCCCGACTGGTGGAGGCCGGACCCATGGACGCGCTGGTACGGGAGCAACTCCAACGCGACCCCCTCTACCTCATTGAAGTCTTCACGCCCTGAGCGGGTGGCGTCTCCTGACGACACGCAGCCATCTAAGCGACTCAAGGACCAGCGCGCACCGTTATCTTGAAATAGCCCTATGCCTGAGGCGATGCTGGTTGACTTTGCGGCGAACGCTCTTAGCCTATCGCAACACCGGGTCCAAGCACGCCACGGCCAACCTGACGAGTACGGGAGCATGTCCATGAAGGTCTCGGCCACTACGGTATTCCTGCCTCACCTAACGCTGGTTCAGCAGGCCGAACTACTGTCGCGGCTCGGCTATGATGGCATCGAGTTGCGGGTGCGGCGCATCTCGGCTGAGCAGCGCGCCAAGGCCGAGCCCAGTGCCTGGGGCTACCACGTCAACGATGTGACTCCCGAGAACTTTGCCGCCAAGGCGCCGGAGATTCGGCGGGTGCTGGCGGATCACGGCCTGGCGCTGGCGGGCGTGGCTTCGGCGGCCGCCTGCACCGAGCTGGACCACATCAAGCTGCTGGTCGAGGGCGCCGTGGCCGCCGGAGCCCCCTTTATCCGCATCGGCGCGGCCTCTGGCTACAAGGGCGACGGCAGCCAGGATTACTGGCAGGTGTACGGCGAAACCGTGGCGGGCTACGCCCGGACGCTGGAGATCAGCCGCGGCTCCGGAGTCAAGATCGTGCTGGAAATCCACGGCGGCACGATCCACTGCAGCGCCGCCCTGGCGCACCGCCTGGTCAGCCACTTCAACCCGGCCGAGGTCGGGGTGATTTACGATCCACAGAACATGGTCAAGGACGGCTTTGAAACGACCGCCCTGGCCGTCCAGCTCCTGGGTCCGTACCTCGCTCATTGCCATGTCGGCGCGCACCGGCCCCTGCCCCCTTCCGAGCGCGATGCCAAAGGCACCGCCCAATGGAAATGGGAAGGTTGCCGCATGGCCGATGGCCTGTACCATTTCCCCACCCTGATGGCTCAGCTTACGAAGACCGGCTACCGGCACTTCATCTCGATCGAGGACTTCCGGCAGCTTCCGCCCGAGGAGATACTCAGAGACGCCATCACCTACCTGCGCTCCCTCGAACCCGCCTGACGACGACGGACCACAAACCGCACTAAGAAACCACAACGGCAAGCCTCCTGTTCGCCTTCGCTGGGACGGGTGTGAAACCACCCTCGGCCTGCCCGTGTCAGAAAGAGCAGTATGGAACGGATTCTGGTGGTGGACGATGAACCGGCAATCCGCTGGATGCTCAGCGTGGGCTTGTCGCGCTTTGGCTACGAGGTTGTGACCGCGGCCGATGGCCAGGAGGCGATCGACATCCTGAACGGCCCGCTGAAGGTGGACCTGATGATCCTGGACTGGCGCATGCCGAGGGTCTCGGGCCTATCGGTGGTCCGAGAACTGATCAGCCAGAAGAAATGCCTGCCCATCCTCATTCTCAGCGGCGCCATCGATATCGAATGCGAAGCGGCAGTTCTTGCCGCCGTGGGGTGCTCACGTGCTGACGTGTATCTCAAGCCCGTCCGCTTGACAGTCTTCATGGAAGCCATCAAGCGCAAATTGGCGGCGGCCAGCGCGATGATTCCCTCAGCACCCATCCCGAGCTGAGGCCTGGGACGTGACACCGGAGACGCATGCCATGCAATACTACCGACCGATCGAGCCGCATCTGTTCGTCGGGGACTGCATGCCCTTCTGGCACGACGGCGTGTTTCACCTGTACTACCTCATCGACGAAGGGCACCATGCCGCGCTGGGTGGACTGGGCGGACACCAGTGGGGCCATGCCAGCAGTACCGATCTGGTGCAGTGGACGCAGCTGCCGCTGGCTCTACCCATCAGTCAGGATTGGGAGGGCTCCATCTGCACCGGTTCCATGCTATTCCACGAGGGCGTGTACCATGCCTTCTATGCCACTCGGACGCGGGAGCGCAAGGAGCATCTGAGTCTGGCGCGCAGCCCCGATGGGGTGCATTTTGAGAAGACCCTTCCAAACCCCTTCTTCGTGCAGCCGCAGGGCTACGATCCGCGGCACTTCCGCGATCCGGTCGTGTTCAGGGATGAGAGCAACGGCCGCTTCCACCTCCTGGCCAGTGCCTGGCTGGAGAACCATGCGCTGACCACCCGCGCGGGTTGCCTGGCGCATCTCGAGTCCGCGGACCTCACGCACTGGGAGCTGCGCGAACCGTTCCTCCTCCCCGGCCTGCCGGGGGTGCCGGAGTGCGCGGACTACTTCCGCTGGGGAGACTGGTACTACCTGCTTTTCAGCAACGGCGGCGTGGCACGCTACCGGATGTCGCGCGGGCCTTTCGGCCCTTGGCAAAGGCCCCCAGCGGATACCTTCGAGGGTGCCACCGCCAGAGTGATGAAGACGGCCGCTTTCGGCCACGACCGACGCCTTGGGGTGTCCTGGCTGCCCTGGCGCCAGGACAACAAAGACAGAGGCGGCCTCATGTTCGGGGGCAACGCGGTATTTCGGGAGATCGTGCAGGAGAGTGATGGCACGCTCTATGCGACCTGGCCGCGAGAGATGGTCCCGGCGACCGGTCCACTGGTACCCCTGACCGTCAGCTTGCGTACCGCGGTCGCGGAGGCCACGCCCACCGCCGTGACCCTGCATGAGTCCGACGGTCTGGAGGTGGCCCAGCTCTCCGGCGTGCCCGTCGACGCACTGATCCACCTGAGCGTACGCCATGAGGCCGGCTATGGCGCCTTTGGCCTGCGCCTGCGGGCCGGCGAGAGCTTCGACAGCGGCTACGAGCTGCGTTTCTCGCCCGTCGACCGCAGCGTGCAGTTCGGAGACGCCGTAACCCGACCGGCCGAGGTCTGTGGTACGGCGATGGACGTGAAGATCGCCATGCGCGGCTCGGTGATTGACGTCTGCGTCGATGACTGGCACTGCCTCATCGACCGCTGCCCTGAGCAGCACGGCACCCGCCTCACCCTCTTCGCACTCAACGCAGACGTCGCCTTCGACCGCCTCGAGGTCCGACCGCTGCAGCCCTGAGGCCGTGCCGAAACCTCACGCCGAAACCGCCTCGCGCTAGTCGCACTTACACTTGCAGCCGCAGGCACAGTCGCACGGCGGCTCGATGACCAGCACGCTGTTCGTCGTGCCGTAGGGATTGACCGACTGTTCGCTCGCCTCGACATCCGCGACCCACTCGCCGTCTACCACAAACTTGTACTCGTAGCGGCCGACGGCGAGACTGATACGGGCGCGGTACGTGCCGTCCTTCGGCAACCTGGCCAGGCGCCGGACGCTGGGATCCCAGCCGTTGAAGTCGCCCACCACGCACACCTTCTTGACCGGCGCTACGGGCGTGTAAACGAAAATGACCTGTCCCTTATCCGTGTCGTGAATGATCATTTTTGGCAGCTCCTATTGTCGTATATATGACCACGCTGTCGCCATCTGTCGCCATTTGTAGTATATCTCCATCTGCTCTGACTGCAACGCGGAAGTCCTGAACAGGGCGCAGGTCAGTTCCGTAGGGGTTCTTGTTTCGATCGTCTCCGCGTCCGGCGAGCAGAACGGGTCCCTTGACTTTTGGGGGAGACTTCCGGCGGGACGTGTCGCAAAGGCCAGACG
>CAILKC010000260.1 GCA_903834675.1 uncultured Victivallales bacterium
CGAGGTGATGCGGTCGATCCAGCGGGTGCGATCGGGCGACGCTGGGGCAGACCGGCCGGTGAAGGAGGTCGAGTTCGAGGCCCTGGCGGAGGCGAAGCAGGAACTGGGAACGGACGCGCCCGATGGGCAGTTCTTTGCCCGCGCCCTGCCGCAGACGCTGTGGGAGGCGCCGTGGATGGCCGCCGTCGAGCGGGTGGTGCTGGTGCACCGGTTGCGCGAGGTGGTGGCGCAGGTGGGCTTCACGCGCTTCGAGGCGGCAGGACCCGACGAGCAGGGCGAGTTGTCGCTCGATGTGAAGCGGGCGCCGCTGGCCATTGACAGCTCCTGGCTGCCGGCGGTCGAGAACCGAGGTGAAGGGCTGTTCTTGCAGATCAGGGCCGAGGCCGTGTCAGCGTGGCTGCAAACGGCGGCCGTCAAGAGCCGCGGAACGGCGTTGCTGCGCGGGTTCGATTTGTGGAAGGCGGACCATGAGGACAGCACGCGGAACTTCCCTGGACTGCCCTACTATATGCTCCACTCGCTGTCGCATCTGCTCATGACCGCCATCTCTCTGGAGTGCGGCTACCCGGCCTCGTCGCTGCGCGAACGGGTCTACGGCGTGGATGGCCGCTACGGGGTGCTGATCTACACCGGCTCATCCGACGCGGAGGGCACGCTGGGCGGGCTGGTGCTGGCGGGCCGGGAGATCCGGCGGCATCTGCGCCGGGCCCTGGAGATGGGCACGCTGTGCTCGAACGACCCCGTGTGCGCGGGCCATGTCCCTGCACCTCACGACAACCAGCCGATGCAAGGCGCGGCCTGCCATGGCTGCCTGCTAATTGCGGAGACGTCGTGCGAACAGCGCAACGAGTTGCTGGACCGGTCGCTGGTGGTCTCGACGGTCGAGGCCCTGGGGGCGGAGTTCTTCACGGGAGTGTAGAGCGGCGGAGCACAGCAGGATGAGGCATCGGGGTCCTACCCCGCACCCCGCCGGGGGTGCCTGGAAGGCACTCGTCCAAGGTCTCCCCGGACCCCTCATTTCAGGCGCGAAGGCCGCGGCATGCCGACACCACGCCGGCATGAAACAAGCACACTGACTATGCCGCGGTCTTCGCGCCGGAGGAATGGGAGGTCTGGAGTCCTGCTGGCCAGCAGGATCCAGCGGGGGTATGGGGGCAGAGCCACCAGACAAACAGCCTGCACGCTGTATGGTGTGACACCATGATGGAGGCACTTCGACAACTGTCGGCGCAGTCCCTGCGGGCCTTGGCCGCGTCATGCCGGCAGGGGGCGCTGCAGCATGGCTTCAGTCGCCATGCGGTGTCGCAGATCGTTGGGGGTCGCTGCGAGGCGGTGGTGACGTGCCTGGAAGGCCTGGCGCGTGACGGCATGGCTGCCGGCGGGGTGGCGGTTCTGCTCGAGGTGCTGGCGGAGGCGCGCGAACGTGAGGCGGATCTGCTGGGTCGGTTCGACCTGGTGCTTTCCGGCCCGGATGCTCCCGGGCTACCCACCCGCGATACGGCTGCGGTGGTGTACACCCTGATCGAGGGGGCCAGGACGGAGGTCCTGATGGTGGGCTACGCCGTGCATGACGGCCGGCGGCTTTTCGAGCGGCTGGCCGCACGTATGGCCGGGAACCCGGCGCTGAGCGTGGTGTTCTGCCTGGACATCCAGCGGCCGTACGGCGACACGTCCCTGGCCAGCGAGATCGTGCGGCGCTTCGCCCTCGACTTCCGGGCGCGCCATTGGCCCTGGCCGGTCCTGCCGGAACTGTGGTATGATCCCCGCTCGCCGGCCGAGGGTACCGAGGCACGTTCGTGCCTGCACGCCAAGTGCGTTGTGGTGGATCGCCGCGAGGCGCTGGTCACCTCGGCCAACTTCACTGAGGCGGCGCAGCAGCGCAACATCGAGGCCGGGGTACTGATCCGGCACGAGGCCATGGCCGCGCGCATCGCGGACTACTTCCTGGCCCTGCGCACCTCGGGCCAGTTGGTGCGGTGTGCGCTGGAGTAGGATGGGTGGGCGGCTGCTGCCCCCGCCACGGGTGTCGAGTTCGGAGGACGGGAGAGATAGAGGAGCATGTCTCCAAGACGCTACTACCAGGTGAAACCCGAGGCGTACCTGTTCGGGAAAGCGCATGGCGTCCCCGAGGAGGAGGTGCGCCAATGGTGCCTTGCTGAGCTGATGTCCAGCTACGGCGCCGGCATCAACGACCTGCATACCGAGTGGTCGGTCAAGGTAGGCAGCAGGAGGTACCGGGCGGACGTTGTCGTGAAGCGGGACAGCAAGCCGTTTGTGCTGGTGGAGTGCAAGAAGCGGGGCCATGCCGCGCACGACCATGGCATTGCCCAGGCCATCAGCTATGCGGACAGCGCCGGCGTGAAGGCCGAGTATGCCGTCTACACGAACGGTGAGGTGTGGGCGGTTCGCCGCCGGGTCGGCACAGAATGGGTGGCGGTCCCCGATCTTCCGCGTCTGCCCAACGAGATGGAGCCTATCGAAGTTGAGAGAGTCATGTCGCTGGTCGAGGAGCTTTGGCCCATCCTGCACTGTCTGGGAGGTCCCGTTTCCGTCTGCGATGCCGCACGTTACCTGTCCGCGTGGCAGCGGTTCCTCAATGGCGCCAACGAGGCCACCCAGGTCCACAACCGCGACGTGCTGGACGCGGCCGACAACGTATTCCGGGTGGCCGCGCAGGTCGAGCAACGAAATGGGTACCTGTCCGCCAAACTCGCGGCGGCAGTGAAGGCCTTGGCGGCGTTCGCCGAAGACCGTCAGTTGCCCTTCCACTGCGAGGACATGCCGGGCAAGTACCCGATGATGGAGATACTCCACGACCTGGGCCTGAACCTTGAGGGCATGGTCCGTGACGCGGAGGGCCAGGAGCATCCTGACGTCAGCTTGCTCCGGTTCATCCGGGTTGCGGTGACGCACATAGAGGCGTGCCTGGCGTGCAAGCCGACATTCCTGCACCCTGAGTTGCGCGTGCCGGTCCGGCAGGAGTTCCAGGACGTAGCCCTGCGCTATCTCAGGTCCGTGCTTCGACTGGGGCTCGACTGGGCAGTACCCGACCCGCTGAAGGATCCGAGCTGGGACTGGAGCGAGATCCGCGACCGCACGAAGCCGGCCTGGGATGCGATCCCGACGCTGTGGAAGGGCGCGCCTTGACTGCAAGGGGGTAGACGATGGGCGGCAGTGTCCGGCGCCGCGGCCTGGCCCTCGCACGAGGGCCAGAGAGTGCCGTACGTCGCGCTCCGGTCTGAGGCAGGAGGTTGAGCAGAACAGCCATGGCCACGATCCGCATAGCTGAGGGCGATGATCTCCGCCACATCCTCGAGTTCCTCGGGGCGCTGGACGACGTGCGTTGGCAGCAGTCGGCGAACTACAACCTTCTCAACTGGTGCCGCGACGATCTCTCCGCGGATGAGAAGCTGCTCACGCACTGGCTCTGCTACATAACCGACCGGCAGATGCCGTTCGAGCGGATCTGGGATGTCGGCGGCTACGTGTTGTCGCACCTGGTGCATGGCTACACCGCGGACCGCGACCGTTCCGTCCAGGACACCTTCGATGAACACTGCAACGCCTCATCAGGCGGCGTACAGCTGCGTTGCCGTCGGGACGGCCCGAACAAAGTGCTGGCCCGGTACGGCATCCATGGCGACACAGTTCCGTTCGCCTCGCGCTACATGCCAGCGGACGCGGTAATGATCTACCGCACCCTCGCGATCCTCGACGCGCATTACGGCCGGAGCTTCGCACAATTCCTCAGCAGAACGATGTGCGACACGGCCGACATGGCCGATGCCATTCGGCGGACAGCGGGCGCATTGGACCAGTTGACCTACGCCCATGCCGGAGCTGTGTCCTTGCCGCAGTTCCCCCAGCGTGTCCGCGCGGTGGCTGACGAAGCGCGGTCCTTCCGCCTCGACCCCGCGCACCGCGCCAAGACTTCGGGGCGGAAACGGCTCTGGTGCTCTCTACGGGACTACCTCAGGAGCCCCGTGTTCAATGACGATCTGGTGGCGGCACTGCAAGGGCTCGGGCTGCGGGACGCCCAGGAATGGCGGCGCACGGACCCCCGGCTGATCGAAGCGCTCACGGCCCTGGAGTTGCCGGGCGACGTATGGAACAACTCGTCTGTGTTCCGCGAAGGGCTGATCGCGCCGTTCGTTGCGGGTGTGCCGAAGTCCTGGGATATGCCGCGAACTGTGCGAGCCGTGTTTGACGAGCTCACCCGCCAGGGGCCCCTGCAGTTCCGTCCTGAGCAGTTCGATGTGACCTTCGACTTTGTGCCGCGCATGTGCGAGCGACGGCTGTGCGACGTGTGCCCCTTCGGGGCCGTGGGCGTGGGGGCGCTGTGCCATCGACAGGCGGGAGTGCAGTGCCCCGTCACCCTTGTGACCTGCGGGTACCGGCACCGTTGCAAGCCTGACGGTTGTTGCTTCCGGCCTGGCGATGTGACCGGGCTGTGCCGCAGCCGCGAATTCGGTGAACTGCGTCCTCGGGCCACCGGCGCGTGAGTCTGCGAGTTCAGGGGTAGGCGTATGGCCAAAGGCCGCAGGTTCGTGTGGGCCTGAACCGACGAGCGCGGGGGACAGCCGCGACGCTACGAACTCCTGTCTCGCGTCGGGAGGACGTGGACGCCTGGTCAGTCGCGGAACTCGCGGACCTGCCCAGGCCGCAGGCCAGCGCGCAATGTCACAACCCTGTCGACCTGCACCGAATCGTTCTCGGGCAGCGGGGCTTGCCGCTTCTCCTTGCCCATCTGCGCGACGCTCTTGAGGCCGGCGAGGGTGTCGCTGCCTACCACCGCCTTGCCCTTCTCGCTGTAGTAGTCGAACCAGGGGAGCCCCGCCGCCGTGTACTGCTTGGCGGTGGGCGGCTTGGTCGGCGGGCGTCGCTCGGTGATCTGGCGCCAGTCGCGGGAGTTCGCGATGTGGACGAAGCAGCGGCTGGCGGCAGTGGTATCCCAGTCGGCAAGGTCGTAGGGATCGTCGTAGATCTCCTGACGCATACGGCCGCCCGGGGCCAGGCCCATCTCCGGGCTCGCGTAGCAGCACGCGAGCGCGGGTTCCCTCACCATGCCATCCCACTTCCGACGCAATACCTTCGGGAAGCGTCGTTCGTAGACTTCCCGCTTCATGGGTACCGCCATGATCTGGAGTCCCCCGTGCTCCGCCTCCCCCGTGATCTGCTCCTCGGCGCTGTAGCCATCGCCCAGCGGCATGGCGACGAACTGCCGGATGACGCCCTTCTCGATGCAGAACCCGTCCAACCAGGGCTGGTCGGGTGCGACGAGGTAGTTCTGTGGGTCTCGCCCAAGCTGGTTCGTCCAGGGTGATCCCGACACGGCGTTGATCTTGCCGGCGGCGATCATGATGGCACAGGGGTAGTCGCAGTTACGTTCGTCATCGTACCGGGTCTGGAAGTTCAGCCACATGGCATCTGCCTGGTACATGGGCAGCATCACGCCGCCGTGCTCGATCCAGGCAGCGGGCACCTTGGCGGCGACGTCGTCTACGTGGGATAGCGGGAAGGCGCCGAGGCCTGGCGGCAGGGGGTAATCGCTGCCGTCGTCCGGGATGCGTAAGGTGCGCTGGAATGCCACTCCCATCGCGGCGTTCGGGTGTACCTCGGGGAATGAGAACTCCAGTCCGTCATGCTTCAGTTCTACCATGGCTTCGTCTCCCTTCACCACGTTCCGTCTCGCACTTCGCGGACCACGCGCAGAACAGCGTGGTCCGGGGCGTCCTTCAGTTGCCGCAGCAGGTCCGCAAAGAGGCGTGGTCGCTTGAGGATGACCTCGCGCAGGTCGGTGGAGACCTTGCCGGCGAGGGCCAACAGTACGTCCGGGTCCTCCCCCAGATCCTCTGCCAGCCGACGGGTCGTCTCCTCCGAAGGCGGCCCGACTTCGCCGCGCTCCACCTTGCTGAGGTAGGAGGGTTGGACCCCGAGGCGGCCGGCCACCTGACGCAGTGAGTAGCGCCGGTCGGAGGCGGCCAGCGCCTCGCGCCGCTCCCTGATGTACTTGCCGAATTCCTGGTGCATGTGTACTATATACTACACATACAACGCAAAGTCGAGCTCGTTGGCGCAGTTGCTCGGCAACGGCACGGATAGGTGAGCTATGGCCGACCGGAGATTCACGGGCGCCGACGGGCAAGTGTCATGCGGACCCGTCGCATCCGCGCGGCTGGGCCGTGTCGGGGTATGTTGTGGGCATTCCTGGGAGACCGAGTGGCTATGTCGGATGAGTTCCGCCTCCTACGGCCCGAAGATTGGCCGATCCTCTCAGACGTGATCGACATTTCCCCTGGTTGGCGTGTGACGCCCGCTTTTGTGCCCGATGAGGTCACCATCATCATCGGCGTGCCCGGCTCCGAGGATGGTTGCATACTCCGGATCAGCAACTACCGCCTGCGCCGTGTCCCTAGTCCTGGTCGGACGCTGCGTGCCATAGCGGAGCGGCGCCCGCTGGTATTGTGCCTAGGGGAGATCGCGGAGGTGTTCCCGCGGGTAGGTGCCGCTGCACGTGCATTGGAGGCGGTGCTGTTCGCGGAGCTGTGCTCAGATGCAGACGAGCCGCCGTCAGAGGTGCAGTCACCTGAGGAGCTTGAGAGGCAGAAGCGCAAAGAGGCCCTGGGGGAATCCTGGCTAGAGGAGATGAGAGCGGAAGAGGTGAGTCGCGTCGCTAGTTGTCACCTCCACCTCGCCAGGCGCGACCACTGCGCATACCGCATCGACAAGTGCCAGTGGCCGCGCAAGACCAAGCCCCTCCAGGTGGTGCGTCTGATGGACCACAGCTTTGAGCCCCGTGGCGCGCCGGTAACTCTGGCCTTTCCGGTTTCGGGTGGAGATGCATGGGTAGTCACGTACTTCTCCTGGTGCGGCGTGGAAATGTCCGGGCCGCCGGACTTACGCTATGCCGAACTGCTGAAGGAGGAGATTGCGGCTATGACTGCGGACATGGCTGAGGTCAAGCGGAACACAGCGCTTCTGCCCGCCGCGCTCCCGCAGTTGCAGGAAAGCGTGCGTGCAGTACAGGCCGACACCGAGGCCATCGCCAGGGGGAACTATGAGTTACGCAAGGAGAACGAGGACTTGCGCCGGTCTGCTGCAAACGGCCTCTTCGATTTCGTCCTGAAGGTCGACCCTTTGGACTTCCGCTACTTCGCGGCAATCTTCGCCTTGGGTGATCGGGCCAAGGCGGCACGTGAGTTGGGCATCAAGGAACGGACGTTCTTTGCGCGGGTTGAGTCATGGCCCAGCAAAGGGCCCGAGTACAAGCGCATGTTCTGCATCATGCACGCCCGCAAGAGGGGGGCGCGACGCGGCACGGTGAGGCTACCCGACTCCGTACAGTTTGCCGGGGCACGGAACGCGGTCGAGAACCCACAGACCCTGGCGAATATCCTCGACACGGTTGTGGATCCCCGCACGGAACGCGGGAGCTACCCCTCCTTGCTGCAGGACATCCTGAACGCCCTTCTCGACATGGACGCCTGCAACTGGCAAGTGATCCGGGACGAGCTGATCCCGGTGATCCGCGAGGACGCCATGCAGTAATCTCTGCAACGCCTCATTTTCCTGCATCCCATTGATCCCCTGGGGGTAGCGCACCGCTACCCCCTTTTTCTTCGCCTGGTTCTGCAGAAATCGCCACCTTCGACCCGCAGTGAGATGGTCTCGCCGCGGTAGCAGTCGGAGGTGACAGATGGCGACGAACGCCAAGGGCAGAGCAGGGCGACCCTCGCAGTCTCCCGAGCTCACGGCTCGCGACCGGGCTACGGCCCGCAACGAGGGGGCGGGGGCGATGTCCCCGACGGACCGCGTCCGTCAGGTGCTCGACGCGACACCGGAACAGCAGGTCGAGATCGACCGCATTCTCAGCGGCCGGCCAGCAGAGATCCTCGACGATGGGAGGGGGCCACTCCTGCTCGGAATGGGGTCGGCTGCCAAGTTGCTCGGATGCTCGCGCACCACTCTGTGGCGCACGATCGAGGCTGGCCGGCTTGAGAAGGTGGAACTGCTGCCCGGCAGTTTCCGCATTCGGCGCGCCGACCTCCTGGCCCTCGCCCGAGGGAATACTCCTGATCATGCCGGCCGCTGCATGGCCTCAGCCACAGGAGGTGCCGCATGAAGACCCCGGCAGTTCCTATACCCGACCCAACCTCTGGAGATGGATCAATGATCCCCGACTCTTCCGACTTTGGCGGCGCCTTCGGCGGCGCTGAGACCGCTGCATCGCAGGCCTCCCACATCACGGCCGCCGTGACGATTCCCGCCGGCCCGAGTGACGGGGTGCCATTGCCGAGTGTGGCAACGTGCCAATCCCTGGATTTGTGGACTGCGGACAGGCTTCGGCAGAACGGTGTGACCAACCCGATCTCGATGGTCTCGCACCTGCAGAGGATCTGCGACGCGAGCACCACGGTCTTCACGCGTGAGGTTGTGCTCGACATGGCGGTCAAGGCGTTGCGCGGCATCCCGCAGAACGCCGAGATCTCGGAACTGGCTGGCACCTTGGAGCGCCTGGGAACAGCCGCGCAGGTGTCGCCACGCGAGTCCAGGGCCGGCTCCAGCAACGAACCCCACGGCGGTCCGTCGCGCAAGGGTACGCCGAGGGCCAACGCCGTCAGGCCTGGCTGGCCGGTTAGGGACGTGGAGACCGGCGCCATCATCGTGGACACTGGTATCCAGGCGCGTGTGAAGCTGGACCCGGATACCATTGCGGACTATGCGGAGGCGATGGCCAGCGGTGTTGAGTTCCCGCCGGTCATCGCGTTCGAGGACCCTGAGACCGGTAAGAAGCACCTTGCTGACGGCTTCCACCGCGCCGGCGCAGCCGAGAAGGCAGGGCTGCACCACATCCGTGCCGAGATCCGCCCAGGAACGCGGCGCGACGCCATCCTCTTCGCGGTTGGCGCCAACGCGACCCATGGCCTACCGAGGCGTAACGCCGACAAGCGGCGCGCAGTCAGGATGCTCTTGGAAGATCCGGAATGGGTGCAGTGGAACAGCCGCGAGATTGCGCGGCAGTGCGGGGTCAGCCATACGCTGGTCGACAACCTGCGGGGTGAGCTATCTGGCAACGGTTGCCAGATGCCACGGATATGCCAACGAAACGGAACTGAGTACGCCATGGTCACCGGGCAGGGCTTCGACGCTCAGCCGGGTGACCGTGCCCTTGCGCCCTCCGCACCCACCGCTTCAGCCGTTGGTGGTGTTACCGGTCTGCCCATGCCTCTTGCGGGGGATGCTGTTCCCGCGGCTACGACGTCTGGGCCGACGGCGGAACGGTTGACCCCGGTTGTGGCCGACACGCCCGAAAGCACGCCGGCCGTAGCCACCGAGCCCAGCGCCACACCCGCCAGCGCGTCGATGTCCTCTGCGGGATCCCTGGCTCTCGACCTCCTGGTGGTGGAGCCGAGGATGACGGCGGAGGGGCTTCTCACGACCGTGTTCGACACGCTTGCCGGCGCCCCACCTGAGGCCAGCCCATCGGACTGCCGAGAGCTGATCAGGTCGGCGTTGTGGCAGGATCACCCGCGCTTCTGCCTTCGGGTACAGCACCTCCTGGGCGCCGCGGCATCCAGTGCACCTGCTCAGCCCGCCAGCGGCAACCGTAGCCGCGAAGAAGGAGGTGTGGCATGAGCACGCCCCATCCTGTCTTCTTCGATCCAGCCGAGGTGCAGAAGGCCCTTGGCGTCATGGTCGCCTCCGGCAGCGTTTTCGAGGTTCGCATTCTGGACCCCCGCCGCGGTGGGCGCGGCTACACCCCCCGCGTCATCTTCGGTTACTTCAGCGACGCGGCCAGTGTGCCGGATGCCCTGAGCGCTCTACAGTTGGGGGGAGCGAAGGGCATCTACACCTCTTTGAACGCGGTCGATCCGGCCCTGTTGGCACGCAGCTGCAACAAGTTCACCGAGGTGAAGGATAGTCCGGCGACCGCCGACAGGGACATTCTCTGTCGCCGCTGGCTGCTGGTTGACGTCGATCCGAAGCGACCGGCGGGCGTTTCGGCCAGCGACGCGGAGAAGGCCCAAGCGCTCGAGCGGACCCGGTCGATCTACTCCCACCTGAAGGGGGCAGGCTGGCCGGAACCGGTTGCCGCGGATTCGGGCAATGGTCATCACCTGCTCTACCGGGTGGAGCTGGCGGCGGCTGACGACACAGTCAGGCGTTGCCTCGTAGCGCTTGACCAGCGTTTCAGTGATGCGGCCGTGAGCGTGGACACGACCATGCACAACCCGGCCCGGATTGTGAAGCTGTATGGGACGCTGGCCGCCAAGGGCGACCACTGCCCGGAGTTGGGGCGGCCCCACCGCATGTCGCGCATCCTGCGCGTGCCTCAGGCCATCGAGGTAGTCCCCGCGCAGTGCCTGGCCGCGCTTGCGGCCGAGGCGAGGTGCGTGCTGTCCGCCGGGGCGGGCCAGGCGCCAGGCGCCAGGAACCGGCGGGCGAAGGGGGGCATGCAGCCTTGGGACCAGGACCGGCTCCAACGCTTCATCGACCAGTATCTGGTCGACTGCAGGCCAGGTCCTGCCACGCCGTACGATGGCGGTCTCAAGTGGGTGCTTGAGGTGTGCCCGTTCAACCCGGACCATGCCAACCGCTCAGCGGTGATTGTCCGGAAGGCGGACGGAACGCTGTGCTTCAGGTGCCAGCATGAGGGGTGTAAGAACCATGACTGGAAGGAACTGCGCGCGCGCTATAGGCCGGTCACGGCGAAGCCCCAGGACCCCACGAATGGTGAACCCACGGTGGAGGAAGACGGCGATGACGGGGGCCTGTCGGAGAAGTACGGCCCGCCGGTTCACACCGACAACGGTGGGGATCCGGTCGCGATCAACCAGATGTACGCTGCAGCAAGGTTCGCGCAGGAGAACCTGATCCTCTACGATCCGATCCTCGGCACGTTCTGCGACTACCACGCAGGCACCGGCCTCTGGCAGAATCTCACGGATCCGGCGCTGATGGTCCAGCTCGGTCTTGCACTCCATGCCGTCCTGGCCGAGTGCCAGGCCACGAACCTGCTACGGCAACGCACGCAGCCGTTCCTCCTGCAGGTTGCGGGTCTCCTCCGTGGGATCGCCGAGAGGGCCGATGCGTTCCGCCGGACGCGGTCGATCATCCACGTCGCCAACGGCATCCTGGACCTCGACAGCGGAACGCCGACGCTGCGCGAGTTCAGCCCGGACTACTTCTCGCGCAACCGCTCGGAGGTCGCCTTCGTGGAGGGCGCGGAATGTCCGCGGTTCCTCGATGAGTTGCTCAGGCCGGCCTTGGATGAGGACGACATTTCGCTCATCCAGCGTTACGCCGGGCAGTGCCTCCTGGGGATGAACCCCGCCCAGCGCCTGCTGCTGTTGCGGGGGACGCCGGGCGGGGGGAAGTCCACGCTGGTCAGCATCATCGAGTCCATTGTCGGAATCCGTAACGTGGCGCAGCTCCGGGTACCCCACCTGGCCGACCGCTTTGAGCTGGCTGGCCTGGTCGGCAAGTCGTTGCTCTGCGGCAAGGACGTGCCGGGGGACTTTCTCAACTGCAAGGCCGCGAGCGTGATCAAGGCACTGGTTGGCGGAGATCGCCTTGAGGCCGAGCAGAAGAATGTGAAGCACCGCTTCGAGATTCGGGGTGAGTTCAACGTCATCGTCACCAGCAACTCCCACCTGCACGTTCGCTTGGACGGCGATTCCGGTGCATGGCGTCGGCGGCTGCTGATCGTGGACTATGAACGGCCGCCAGCCGAGAAGCCCATCGCGCACCTCGATGAGGTACTGATCGAGGAGGAGGGGCCCGGTATCCTCGCGTGGTGCGTGGCGGGGGCCCTGCGGCTACTGGCGGAGTTGGCGACTCTTGGGCGCATGGTCTTGACGGAGCCGCAGTCACGGCGCGTCGATGCCTTGCTGAACGAATCCGACAGCGTCCGCCGGTTTGTGGGCGAGCGCGTCATCTCTACGGCCGGCTTCGACATCACGGTCGCCGAGCTGCAATCGGCCTACCATGCGTTCTGCGACAGCCAGGGATGGCAGGCGCTTAGCGTGCGGCAGTTCGAGCACGAGATCAGCGACGTCATGATGGAGACCCATCGGGTGGTGAAGCGGACGGACATCAAGCGTAACGAGAAGAGCCAACGCGGCTTTGCGCACGTCCGCCTGCGGCCAGACGCGGAGCGGCCCCACGATGCGCCTTGACGCCCAGCGGGTCCTGCCGGACGTCGGTATGCTGCCCTGAGTGCGGCAGGTTCCCGTTCGGTCGGCCGGCAGGGCTACAACGCTATGTTCACGAGATCGCCTCCGTAGGTCGAGGGCCGTGCTGGGCCCGACCCACGGAGGCGGTCTTGTGTTCGGCCGCGGGCGATCACGACTGCCCGCGACGGTGCCAGGAACAGCCCCAGCCAGCCGGCGACATACGCTTCATACGGTTCCGCCTTGGTCTTACGCGCTGGCGCGGGGCCCACCTACTCGGCCTGTGCAATGAAGCTCCTGATCCCAGGGCGCTGCCCTGGGCTGGTATCGCATCGCACCTTCAGCGCTCCAGACCGCTTTCCCCCCATTGCGCGGGTCAGGAAAAATCGTCAGGGACACCCGGTTGGGTGCCGACGAACGGGGTGTCGATGGCCCCGGCAGGGTGACTTTGGGGGGCGTGTGGGTGACCCGTGTGGCCGGTGTGTGGCCACCGTGTGGGTGGATGTGTGGGCTTTTTCCCTTCGTTTTGCACCCTGTTTCAGGGTGTTTCACAAAAATGAGAAGGGTGCAAAAGCGATGGGTATTCGTGCGTACGTTGAGTCATAACAGGCACAAAAAGAGAGGCTTAGGATTTCTCCTAAGCCTCTCTAAGGTGGTAGCGGGGGCTGGATTTGAACCAACGACCTTCAGGTTATGAGCCTGACGAGCTACCGGGCTGCTCCACCCCGCAACATGTCTGAGATTTCAATCAGCTATACTCTACCCCTCGAGCGATCCAAGTCAAGAGCTGCGA
>CAILKC010000261.1 GCA_903834675.1 uncultured Victivallales bacterium
CCGTCCTTCTCACGTAAGCGAAAGGCGCCGCCGGTCAGAGTAAGCGAGCCGTAGTCGCCGCTCGATCCCAGATAGCTGCCGTCCGCCCGGCGGTCAAACCGCCGCCAGGGGATGGAGCCGTAGTACACCGTCACCTGGCCATCGGCAGTGGCCCGGGCACTCAATTCCCAGAATGCTGGACGACCGCGGCCGAAGGCGCCCAGCGCGTAGCGCCGCGCAATCGTGAGCAGACCGGCCCGGTTCAGCTCAAAGCCGAGGAGACGGTTCAACTCGTCCACCGGTTGCCCCAGGAGCGCGAGGTAGTCCACGTCCGAGGCGATGGACTCATTCACCGCGGCGTAGGTGCTGCCGATGCCGTTCTTAAAGTTGCTGAAGATCGGCTCCCACGCCTCGGCGCTGACAAAGTCCGGCTTCAGTTCGGCCTTTTGCGCGTCCCAGTCCAGCGACTGGTTCAGGTCCGCCGCGCCGTAGACCTCGATGGAGATCAGCCTGCTTCCGGGTATGGGCGTGATGTCCAACTCGATCGAACCGCCCTCGCCATGCCACAAGCGGCCGGGTGTCGCGCTGCCGCGACCCGTCACCGGGACCACCGCTGAGGCAAGCCAGCCCGCGCCAAACCGCGCCGTGTCAACGAAACGAAATGCGGCGCCGGGGCAGGCAATGCGCACCAGAGGCACAAAGACATACCACTCGGTGTAGTTCCGGTACTCGATGACCACGCGCCCTGTACCGCCCCAGCGGATGGCCGAAGGCGCCTGCACAGTGAAAGCGATTCCGCTGGGCCGGATGCCCACACATGGCAGGCTGCGCTGAACCCTATCCGCCGTTTGCCCAACCGGTTCCGCCTGGACGGTCAGATAGTCCTGAACCTCGGTGCTTTGCTCGCCGCGGGTCGCCACCAAGTCGTAGCTGCCCGGCGGTAACGCGGCGGCATCGAGACTCAGCTCCGCGTGAGTAGAATCCGTGACGACCACCTGCGTCGGCGCATAGAGGTTGCCGTCCGAGCCACGCAGGGCGAAGGTCGTGCTCTCGTCGAACCGGCTGCCGTCGACGCGCAGGACGCGCGAGCCCCCCCCCCAGGTTGACAGCGCCACGGGTGCCGCCTGGGCCCGGATGCCGAAGGCGTGGGTCTCGGCTTTGATCGTGAAACCAGCGCCCCCACTGGGCAGGCCACCCGGCCAGGCCATGACGTAGTAGGTCCGGTCGGCCGTAGCGGCTACGCTGATGCTGACATCGGCGCTCTTCCAGGTTGTATCCATGGCCAGGAAATCCTGAGCCGTCGGCACATAGCCGTCGCCGAGATAGAGCTTGGTCCAGCCCTCGGCGCCGTCTCGGTCCAGGGTCACGAGCGCGTCTGCCCCCCCGCCCGGAGTAAACTTGAACCAGCACGGCTCGCCAAGGCTGTCAAAGCGCCCGGCAACCGGGGTCCCATCCAGCGGGAGCTCCGGGACAACGAGGTCGGTCGGGCTACTGGCAGAGGTGGTGTTGTTACTCCACTTGGCCCCCTCAAACACCTCACCCGCACGATTGGCCTGCACCGACCACAGCCAGCGTCCCTCGGTGCCCCCGGGAACGCGGACCTCGGCAGAGAACTGCTTGTTCTGCCCCGGGCCGAGGGTACCGCTGGACAACGCCTCGCCGACCGTGAGCGCCACGTCGTGCGGGCCGGGGTTCTCGGGCACGAGCAGGATCCTGTCGTGCCAGGCGCCGGTGAACGCCGCGACGCCGAGGTTGCGCACCTTCCAGGTCACGGTCGCCCTCGCGCCGGCCACGACCGACGACGGCCCCGACACGTCAACCGCAATCAGGTCAATCTGCGAGTCCGCCGTCTCGACAAACTCAAAGGCGCCGATGTCGGCAAAGGCGCCGGCACTGGCCGCGATGCCGGTATTGGGCGTCCGCGGGTCGTCATAGCGCGGCGCCCCCATGGCATCGGTCGTCGGCGCGGCCGTGCCATCCGCGGCGTCAATGCACGGCGACTGGTAGTCGAGCCGAAAGTCGCCCTGCTCGGCCTCCCTGAAGCCCGGATCGGCCCAGAGATTGCCGTTCTGCCCCGTCAAACTGCACGACTGCGGACCGACGTCGGCGGGATTGTAGAACACACAGTGACGGAACTGCGCTGGTCCCCATTCCTCAAAGGCCTGAGAGATGCGGGCAAACACACAGTTGATAAACGTCCCACTTGGCCAGCGCACCGCCGTGGCGAGATCGTAGAACACGCAATTGACCAGCAACGAGGCGCCGCCCACGGGCGCGATGCCCAGGGAACCGTCGGTAAAGACGGAATTGCGCGCCGTGAATGTCCCGCCGTAGACGCGGGCGCAATCGAACAGGGTGTGAGCGACCATTCCGTTGTCGAACTCCATGATGCCGCCGACAATAAACAGTCCACCCTGGTTGTTGTCGGGGCTGCAGTAGAGCACCCTGGCGTAGCTCAGGCGAGCGACTCCCCCGTTGACGAGGAGCTGCCGCCAGTCGCCTGGTTGCGGCTGGGTATTGCTGCCATCCCCATTGCTGTCGCCCCCCACCGCATCGTCGCGGTCAGAGGTGAACGTGATGGGAAGCGCAGCCGATCCCAAAGCCCGCAACTCGCCACCCGTTTCTACAACCATGCTCTTCTTCGAGGCGAACTTAACGACCGCGCCGGGGTTGATGGTGAGCAAAACGCCGGATGGAACGTAGGTGTCATCGGTGACCTCGTGGAGTTGATTTGCCATCCAGACTTCGCCGCTGACAAGGGTCCCCGAATGGGTGGTACGGACGTAGCGACGTTCCACGAAATCGCTCAGATTCAGGACCGCCGAACCCTCGGCCGCGAGGCCCAGCCAGCAGCCGGGCTGGGGTTTCGTCCTATCCCCGTCCAGGTTCGTGTCACCGCCCGCCGCGTCATCGGTCCAGGCCGTGAAGACGATGGGGCTCTCTGCCGTGCATTCGGCATTCAGGGTTGCCCCGGCGTCAAGTGTGATCCGCGTGCCATCGAGACACTTGACCACCGCGCCCGGCATCACGGTGAGCGTGACCCCGGACTGGATCGTGAGATTCCCCTCGACCAGATGCACCCGGTCCGTTCCCCACACTTCGTCCTGTGCGATCACGCCGCCATGCCAATGGAGAGAGTTGTTGATGTAGGTGGCCTGGGCGAGTTCTGCGATGAGACCGCCATCCCGATCACGCAGCCCAACCCGGACCTCCCAGGCGCCGTTCGCGATCTGAGTCGTATCCCAGGCCTGACTCCCCGTGGCCTCCAACCCCGTTGCC
Organism: uncultured Victivallales bacterium; assembly: GCA_903834675.1. The sequence continues at coordinate 3,259 of CAILKC010000261.1, forward strand.
AGGGTCGTGGCCTGACCGTCCCGGCTGAACGAGACCTCGACCTGAGCGCCTTGGTACTCGCCAACGTACGACTCCCACGGCAGGGTCAGGATACCGTGCGCTAACACCGGAATCGGGCCACTCC
>CAILKC010000262.1 GCA_903834675.1 uncultured Victivallales bacterium
CCTGTTCACCCCACAGATAGAGCCCTGAAGGGGCGGCCTATGCGACCTCAGCGCGAACCTAGGGCAGATAGCTCGCCCCTACAGGGCTCAAACCCATAACTATCCTATTCCCAGGGCGTTGCCCTGGGCTGGTATGGCCGCGCGCCTTCAGCGCTCCAGGCGGACTTCCTTATTGCACAGGTCGGTTTTTCTCGGGTCTTGCAGACGGCTGGTACTGCGGTACGGGTCCATGGCAGCGCGGCTTGTGGCGGGTGTTGTTGGGTGCGACAGTGGTGGGGTGACGGTCGGGTTTGGGCCGGACAGCCGGGGCTGTGCGCTGGCCGGTACGAAGCAGAGCCGATATCGTAGGGAAGCGTGAGTCCAAGACACTACCAACGGCGGGAGGGGTGCTGATGTCTGATCTGCAATACGAGCAGTGTACGGACAGCGTGGCGGACAAGTTGCGCTTGCTCGCCGAGCTGTACCGTTCAGGGAACCACGCTGTCGCCATGTCTCTGGCCGAGTCGCTCAAGGACACGCTGAGCTTTGAGCGGCAGGCGCCGTGCGGCGCGGAGGAGTTGACGGTTGCGGCGGCGGGGTTCAGGCCCGTGGCCGAGCTGCCGACGCCCTGGCAAGAGTGGGCCAACGGCTGGATGTACTATACGGCGGTGGTGGTCAGCGAGTCGGGCGGACTCAGCCGCGAGCGGGAGCCGCTCAGCCTCGGGGTCGCGTTCCCCGCCGCTCAGGTCACCGACCTGCCGCGCGAGGTGCGCGTGGCCCGGCTGGACGCCGCGGGGGGGCTGGTGGAGGTGCCCAGTCAGGTCTGCGGGCCCGCCCGGCACGGCGGCGAGCTGCGTTGCCGGCTGGTCTTCTTCGCGGATGTGCCGGCCAACGGGCAGACTCATTACGCCATCTTCCACGGTAATCCCGCCGCCGAACTGCCGGACTACCCGACCGACCTCAAGGTGGAGGGCAGTGGGTTCGGGCTGGACATCAGCAATGGGCACTACGTCGCCAGGCTCTCGCGGCAGATGGGGCAGTTGGAGAGGCTGACCTACAAGCGGGAACACGGGCTGGAGCTGTTCGCGGGGGGGCCGGGACACGGCGAGCCGCCGGGCATCGACTGGGCGCATGACTACGTGCCGGAGGACGGCGTCCAGAAACTGCGCATCACCAACTGGGCGGACTGCCCGAACTATGAGGTCACCCGGGGCCCGCTGTGCGTCGAGGTGCGACGCTGGGGCTTCCCGCATAGCCCGTTGCACCCGTTGTTCACCCCGAGCCGGCTGCACATCGACGTCAGCTACACCTTCTTCGCCGGCCTGCCGTACTTCCTTAAACAGAGCCGGATGGACGCGGTCAAGGACATGGACATCAACGCCTTGCGCGACGACGAATGGGTCTTCTCTGGGTTCAGTTTCAGCGATCCGCTCTGGATCGACCGCGAGGGACGGGTACACGAGGGCGCACCGAGCGCCGACGAGCGCGACCTGCACGGCATCGGCTACTTCAACCGGGTCAGCCGCGATGCGTTCATCGCCCTCTGGCTAGACCTCGAAGCCGAGGGGTTCGACGGGCTGCAGCGCTGGGCGGCCCCGCAGATGTACTACCGACCCCACGGGC
>CAILKC010000263.1 GCA_903834675.1 uncultured Victivallales bacterium
GACCTCAGCGCGAACCGAGGGCAGATAGCTCGCCCCTACAGGGCTCAAACCCATAACCATTCTATTCCCAGGGCGTTGCCCTGGGCTGGTATGGCAACGCGCCTTCAGCGCTTCAGACGGACTCTCTTATTGCACAGGTCGAAAGAACAGGTGCGGCTGCACCCCATTCTGGAGCCGTGAATGCCAGCTTACACCTCGACGCCCGGTCCCTGGCGGGACACGGCCCGGCAACTGCTGGTCTGCCTGCTTGCCGTCTGCCTGGTCACCGGCTTCTTCGCGGCGGTCGAAACCGCGTCTCGCCGGGCGGTGGTACGTGAACTCGATCCGCTGAACCAGGTAGCGCTGACCCAGCTCAAGCAAGCCGCCGCCCGGCATGCGCAGGATGACGCTCTCAAGGAGGCTTTCCGAGAGGTGGACGAGCAGGCTCGCGCCGGCTTCTTCCGAGCCCGCGCCATGCAGCGTCGTGGCGCCGCCATTCTGGCGGGAACCGTGCTCCTGGCCTTGGCCGCCCTGCACGGGCTGCTGCGCCTGTCGCGCCGACCGCCGGTGCCCGGCCAACTCCCCGGCGAGGAGGATCCGACGGGCGTCTTGGTGCGGCGTGGGCTTCTGGCCGCTGCCATCACCGCGGGCGTTTTCGCGCTGATCCTGTCACGTCGGGTCACGACACCGACTGACACGGAGGCGAAGACGCCCGGCAAGGCCGTGGCCAGCGCCGCGGAGCCCGCGTTCGATGTCGACCCGACCCAGTGGCCAGCCTTCCGGGGGATCGGCGGCCTCGGCGCTACCAGCGGCAGCGCGCCCACGGATTGGGATGGCCCCGCGGGCCGCAATGTTCTTTGGAAGCAGCGCCTGCCCCGTCCTGGCTTCAGCAGCCCGATCGTTTGGAACGACCGCGTCTACGTCACCGGGGCCGACGCGCAGGCCCGCGAGCTGTACTGCCTCGATGCCAAGGACGGCAAACTGCTATGGACCGCCCCCACGACGGCGATCGTCGGCTCGCCCGAGAAGCTCCCCGAGGTCGGTGAGGACACGGGCTTCGCCGCGTCCACGCCGGTGACCGATGGCCAGCGCGTGGCCGCCATCTTCGCCACCGGCGACCTCATCGTGGTGGACCGGGACGGGCGTCGGCTGTGGGCTCGCAATCTCGGCGTGCCCAGCAACCCCTACGGCCATGCCTCCTCGCTGCAACTGCACCGTGGGCGCATCATGGTGCAATACGACCACTTTGGCAAGGCGTGCTTGCTGGGGCTGGATGCCACTTCGGGAAACACGCTGTGGGAGCAGGCCCGCGAGGTGCGCGCGTCCTGGGCCTCGCCCATCCTGGTGCGCGAGGCCAAAGGCGTCGTCGCGGTGCTCAATGCCGAACCCTTCGCCGAGGCTTTTGATGCGGAGACTGGCGCCAAACGGTGGTCCTGCAAGTGCATGGGCGGCGAGGTGGGACCGTCACCGGCCTACAGCAACGGATTGGCCTTCGTGACCACGGACTACGTCACTCTGGCCGCTATCCGGCTCAGCGGCCCCGAGGCGGGGACCATCGCTTGGGAGACCGCCGAAGAGCTGCCCGATGTGTCCAGCCCGCTGGCCGTGCAGGGCCTCCTCTTCGTTGCCACGGGCGCCGGGGTCGTCAGTTGCTACGATGCCGCCACCGGTAAGCTGCACTGGCGCCAGGAAACCGCGGAGGGGTACTACTCCTCACCCGTGGCCGCCGCGGGCCGCGTGTATCTGGTGGACCGCAAAGGCACGACTCGCATCTTCCAGGCCGCCGCAGTCTACACCTCCGTGGCCGAGTGTGCCTTGGGTGAAGCCGTCGTCAGCACCCCCGCCATTGCCGGTGGTAGGCTGTACCTGCGCGGCTTTGACCACCTGTACTGCATCGGCACCCGATAGCGCCTCGGGCGGGGCAGGGCAGCCCGCGGGGTCATGGCCTCCGGTGCCAGCGCCCCCATCCCGCGGTGCTGCGGCCGGCCGGTCCCGAGGCGGCGATCAGCCCGGCGCGCGCGCCGCCGACCGTCGCCGGGCGCTGCGGTAGCGCCAGTCGATCCCCTGGGCATCCAACCAGTGCTCGAACTCCGTAACGGTCGCGAAGCGGACGCTGTAGAGGGGACCGTCGTGCTCGCAAGCGTTCGGCGGGCGACCGTGTTCGCGGCACAGCCGTGGGCGCACCGCGTAGCGGCGGCAGCGCCCGTCGGCGTCGAGCTCGAGGCAGGGGCTGTCGAAGGCCAGGAACCAGGAACCCGCGGCATCCAGGAAGACGCTGACGCCACGGTGCAGGAGGTACCAGCGGACATCGTCATAGTCGCGCTTGGTGCGTGGCGGGTCGATCTCGGTTGCCAGGTAGCGGCAACACAGTGCAGCGCAGGCCGCGCATGGGGGGCCGACAGGGCGAACCTGCCGCCGGGGGATGTGGCTCATCGGCTCACCAACCTTGGGTTCGCTGGGGGACACCAACACCTTCGCCGCTGTGAAGACATGCCATCAACCGAGCGAGGGGGATACGGCGGAAGCCTCCCGCAGGCGGGAAGCAGGACCGCCGGCTCCAGCGGAGCCCCCGGGCTGTGGCCGGTCACTTGTCCAGGAAGGCGCAACCGCAGATGTAAGTTCCCCATTCCGACCCGAAGAACAGCCCGGCAAGGGTCGCCATGACCGTGATACTGACGACGTACACCAGCAGCCGCTTCCAGCCGATTTCGCGCCAGACGATGATCATGCCGGGCAGGCTCAGGCCGGGCGCCGTCAGGATCAGCGCCATGGCGGGCCCGATGCCCATCCCCATGACCTTCAGCATCGCCTTGGCAAAGGCGACCTCGGTCAGGATCGGAAAGTACATCAGGGCCCCGAAGACGGCGGCAGCCAGATTTGCCCCCACGCCGTTGTTGCCGCTCATCCAGCGGGTCACGGTCAGGGGTGTATACAGGGCCAGCAGGCCAATGATAAGGACCGCCGGCAGCAGGATCGGCACCACCAGGCGCACCATCTGCCAGGTTTCCTTGAGCCAGGACAAGGTGTTATCACGCCCCAGGCGCGTCGCGGCCAAGCCGACGATGGCCAGGGCGGCGGGCAACGTGGTCAGCAGGCGCCAGGTCAGCGGCAGGGTGAAGGACCCCAGCACCAGCAGGTACAGCAGCAGCCCGACCAGAACCGCCGTCACCCGGGGACTTGGCCCGCGGCTGATGGTCGGCAGGGGAGCGCGGCTTGGCCGGTCTTTGGACAGGTCGCCGAAGAGGCGAGCCATGATCACCCCGACGACCACGGAAATCACGGCTACGGCCAGGGTTCGAAACACCCCCATAGGCACGCCGATCACCTGGCAGGTGAAGACGATGGCAACCAGGTTGATCGCCGGACCCGAGTACAGAAAGGCGAAGGCCGGACCGGTGCCCGCGCCGCGCCGCCAGATGCCCGCAAATAAGGGCACCACATTGCAGGAGCACAGCGACAGCACCATCCCCGACCCCACGGCGGCACCGTAGGCCTTGAAGCGCGAGGCGCCGGGCCCAAGCAGACCCATCACCGACTGGCTGGGCACAAACGCCGTGATCGCGGCCCCCAGCAGAAAGGCCGGCAGCATCACCGTCAGGATTCCCCAGGTGAGAATGCAGCAGTGGAAGATGTCGAGAATGCCGTTGAGGGTCGATGACTTCAGGCCGAAATCGACGATCAGCGCCGCGCTCGCGGCCCCGTCCGGCCCCGCCGGCAGCGGCTTCTCCAATAGTTCACAGGCACGGGCCGAGGCGGTCACGGTCAGCTCTCGCAGCGGGACGGCGCCGACGGTAACGCGGGTGTTGAGAAGGTAGCTTCCGTCTTCCCGCAGAGGGACCGTGACGGGTTTGAACTGGTCCTCGTGTCCGGGCCAGCGCAGTTCGATCGTGCCCTCGGTCACGGGGCGGTTACTGCCCGCTTTCACCACAGTGCCACGGACCGCCAGGGCTTGCTGCTCAGCGGCCTGAGCGCCCAGGACAAGGAGCATGGCCAGGGCGAAACAACGCTGGAGACGCACGCTCAAAAGCCTGCCTTTCTGCGCTCCTCGGCGGGCGGGGCGCTGCCGTCTTCCGGCGGTTCAGGGAGAACCACGGTACGGCCGACTACGGTCTTGAGCTGGAAGCGCAGGACGCGGCAAACATCCAGGGGGTCCATCGGGCCTTCGAGAAGGACCTTGCCGCCCGCCGCCGCGCCCAGGTCGAACCGCGTGGCGCCTTGGACCAGTACCGCCGCGCAGGTGATGCTCTTGGCGGCCATCAGGGCCCGGCCTTCGGCACTCTTCATGTCCAAGATGCGGACCCGGAACACGTCGGGGTTCTGTGAAGCGACCTGGGCGAGATAGACGCCGATGGCATCCTGGCAGCCATTGTTGACGGGCAGCATAGCCTCGATGGCGATGGGGGCGTCGGCGCTGCCAATCGTCTTGCCCAGATAGGGCGCCAGACGCGGGCCGCGGGCCGTCGAGTGGCTCTTGCCGCAGGAAACCAGACCCAGCACCAGACCCGCGGCCACACTGACCGCTAAGGCCCGGCGGACCCTGCCGCGGGGTTGTTGCAAACTGCGCCTCATGTCATCCTGTGACCCCTCCGCCTGAACGCGGTTGCCCGGCGGGTGAACAAAGGTAAGACTCGGGGCGCGATTCGCGAGAACGCCGCCTGCGGTACGGCGTCCTTTTCACAGGTTCTTCATGGCCACCGCCGGGTTTCCGGCAGATCAGGACGCGCCAGGGTTCAGTCGGGCCCCCGGCTTGGAGGCCGGACCTACCGGAATGAGACGTGCCGCCGCGGGTCCTATTCCGATCCGGCCGGGACGCGCCGGATCGCCTGGAGGGCGGCCCTGTCGCAGGCCGTGAGCCTATCGAATCGGCGTGGCCGCCGCGGCGCCGACGCAGCGGCGCCCTTCAACGCCCGGAGTCCGCCGCGGCGGACTCCAGGCGGAATGGGAAGCGCCTTGAGTCCTACGAGGTTGCTGCAAGTCTCATAGAAGCAAACCCCTAGGGAGTTGACAGGCGCCCTCCGGGCGGGTGGAACTGCAGATTGGCATCCAGGGTGGTGTAGAGGAGTTTGACCCGATCCCGGAGGCGGCCCACGGCGTCTTCGGCGCCCAGCAGAGCCTCTTTCCTGCCCTGGATGTAAGCGTGGGCCTGAGCCAACAAGGGTCTGAACTCCTCGCCGACCAGCCCCGGGTTGACGAAGTGTGTCGCAAATTCCCTGAACACCACTTCCGGGTCCTGCGCGTCGACGCCGCGGGTGATCAGCAGAGCGCGGGCGGTGGGCAGCAGCATGGCGAACGGTTCCGTGGCTCTCCCGGCCTCCGCCAGGTCCGCCACGATCACGGCAAAGACACCGGTGCCGCACTCGCCGGCGCCCCGTCCGGCCAGGGAGAAGTCCTCGTCTACCCCAAAGTCGCGATAGAAGTCCGGGCGCTCTGCATACGGGGGTATTTTGGCATAGTCGGCCACGATCCCCTCGAAGTGTGCTGAACCCAGGCGGTCGAAATAGGCGGCAAACAACTCCCCTGGCTGACGCCGCCGTTCGAAGTCAGCGGCCAGCGCGCTCAGCAGGTCTGGCAAGGCTTTGGCGGGGATCTCGCCGACGCGGACACCCAGCCGGGCCCCCGCAGCTCCACAGCGTCCCCCCAGGGTGATGCGATAGGAGGGGAGCAGACGGCCCTCGGCGCGCTGAGCGGTGCCGAAGAACCCGAGTGGCGCGATGGGCTGTTGGCCGCAGGCATTCGGGCAGCCATTGAGGTGGATATCGAGGGCCTCCAAGGTATCGGCCGAGACCCCGCTCTGGCCCAATCCCTCCGCCGCGGCCCGGGCCGCGTTCCGGGCCAGGGAAAGCCCAAGGCGGCAGGTCGAGGCGCCGGCGCAGACCACAAAGCGTTCCAACGGCGTCGGCGTCAGGACGTCGATCGACAGCCGCCGCAATTCGGCGGCCAGAGCCGTGAGGTCATCCTCCTTGACAAAGCGCAGCAGCAGATTCTGACCGATCGTGGTCCGCAGCCCCCGGTCGCCGCTGAAGCGCCCCGCCAGGGCAGCGACATGGCTCAGGTCGTCCGCCGAGAGGAAACCCAGCGGCAGAGGCAGTGGCACGGTGACGAATCCGGCCTGGCGCTGCGGCAGGTACCGGACGCCGGAGCGTATCTGTGTGGCGGGCGGAGCGAAGTTTGCAGCCGGGCAGTCGTCGTTGCGGGAAACCGGTCCATGCCACTCGGGGACACCCTCGTCAACCAGGCGCGCCATCTCGCTCGTGAAAGCCGCCCGGAAGGCCTCAATCCCGATCTTCTCGAAGACGAACCGTAACCGCGCCTTATGCCTGTTGCTGCGGTCTCCGAGTTGGTCGAACAGCCGCCGTACGGCTTCCGCAACCCGGATTGTCGCGGTCACGGGAACCCAGTCGAGCAGGGGGTCGGCCAGGCGCGAGTGTGCCCCCATGCCGCCCCCCGCAACGACGCGGAACCCCGGCTCGCGGTTCCGATACTCCGCGATGAAGCCGAGGTCCGCCACCTGCGCCAGGGCACAGTCGGCGGGGCAACCGCTGCAAGCGATCTTGTACTTCCTGGGCAGGTTGTAGCTGCCGACCAAGCCCAGGAGGTACTCCGTGACCCCCTGGACCACCGGAGTGACATCGAAGCGTTCACTGGGGCAGACTCCGGCGTAGGGGCAGGCCGTGAGGTTGCGCACGGTGTTCCCGCCGCCGCCCTTGCTGGTCAGTCCGACCTCCAGGAGGCGACGCATGAGGGTCGGAGTGTCCCGAATCGAGACCTCATGAAGCTGGATGTCCTGCCGGGTCGTGACATGCAGGAGGCCGTTGCCAAACTCGCGGCTCAGCTCGGCCAGACGGCGCGACTGCGCCTCGGTCACCGCGCCGCCGGCCACCCGCACCCGCAGCATGAAGGCGCCGTCGCGGCGCTGCTCGTACACGCCGCGCGGCACGCGTTTAGCTTTGAGGATGGGCGCCGGCAACTCCCCGGAGAGGAAGCGGCGGACCTCCTGCTCGTAGGCGTCGATGTCAGCCGCCAGGTCCGGCGGCAGGCTGTAGTAGGCTTGGTTCATCAGGCTTTCCTTTCGATCCTTCCAGGTCTGCCATGGCAGCTCCGCAATGGCTTCAGATGCAGTACTCCAGAATGACGTCTTTCTGCTTGAGCAGCGCGCCGATGGCGCTGACGCCGTCCTCCACGGCGGTCCCCGCAGGCAGGTTGAGTGCGGCGGAGTAGCTCTCCAGCGCCTGCTCGCCCACATTGACCACCACGATCTCGTTGGGCTGGTTCAGCAACTCGAGGGTCTGCAGGTCGTAGCGATCCAAATCGGGAATGGAGGCGATGAAGATCAGTCCCGAGTCGGTCAGGATACGGGCCAATTCGCCGAGGCGACGAATGCGGCTGTCACTGCCGTAAGCGGCCGCGCCGACGTGCGCGTCCAGCCCGAGCGAGACGTTTCTCATGCCCAGGTAGTAGGCTTTGAAATGCAGTCCGAACAGGCGCAGTTCCAAGGCTTTGGCCAGTGCCTGAGCCGCGTCTGCGCTACCCTCTTCACTACGGCCTGTAAGCAGAACAAACTTGGCTCTGTGTTTGTACACCGTGGCCCGTTGCTCGAGGCTGACCGCACTGCTTTCCCAATGCCGTTCGCGTTCCAGAAAATGGTCCTTCAAAATCGAATCCTGGTCGCGCAACGCCTCAAGGATAATCCCGGCGCCCGCGATCTCGCAGTCATCGACAATCACAAAGCGGCCGGTTCCGACAATATCGCGCTCGAGGTCGAAGGCAATGGGCTTGGGGCACTCCAGGATGCATTCGGCCACGTCGTGCCGGTCAATCTGCTGCTGGTTGTGGACCGAGGTCAGTTCAGAGGCATCCAGCACATTGAGCACATTGACTAGCGCGATCGGAGACCTGGTGGCGGCGAGTTTCAGTTTGTAGGTCTTGTGCTTGATCATCGGCGCCTTGCCCATCCAGAACAGGTTGACCCGCATCCGCGTGCTGACGCAGGGCTGAGGTTCGGACGCCTTCGTCATCAGTTCGCCTGGTTTCACGTACACTTGTGTCCGCAGGCAGAACCCCACCGCTTCGCCCGCCTGCGCCGCGGGGTCGGTCGGGGCATTGAAGCGCTCGACGCTGGCCAGGTGGGAACGCTTCCCGGAGGGCAGGAAGACGACCTCGTCGCCGACCGCGGCCTGGCCGGTGTCGACGCTCCCGGCGAAGATCCGGCGGTCGTCGTCGAGTTCGGTGAACTTGTAGACGCCTTGCACGGGGAAGCGGAAGGGCAGGGCGACCGGCGACTCAGGCTTGCGAAACGCCTCGATCTGCCCCAACAGCGTCGGGCCAGAATACCAGGGGGTGGCAGGGGACAGCGCGGTGAAATTGGTCCCTTCCCGCCCGCTGATTGGGATGAACGCCAGCGGGGCGAGGTTGATCTTGCCGAGGAAAGCGCTGTAGTCTGCGCGAATGGCTTCGAAACGGCCGGCATCGTAGTCGATCAGGTCCATCTTGTTGACCAGCACCGCCACCTGCCTGACGCCGAGCATGGAGACCATGTAGCCGTGCCGCCGGGAGTTCTCCCTTATTCCTTCCGCGGCATCGATGACCAGAAGCGCGGCTTCGGCCCGGGCCGCGCCGGTGATCATGTTCTTGAGAAACTCGATGTGGCCCGGCGCATCGATGAGGGTGTAGTGGCGGGTCGGGGTCTTGAAGAAACAGCGCGCCGTGTCGATGGTGATGCCCTGGGCCTGTTCATCCTTCAGCGCATCGAGCAGAAAGGCATACTCGAACGGGCGGGCGTGGCGTTGGCACATGGCGCGCACCTGTTCGATCTTGCCCTCGGGTAACGACCCGGTCTCGGCCAGCAGTCGGCCGATGATGGTGCTCTTGCCATGGTCCACATGCCCGACCATCACGACGCTCATCTGGTCACTGGGGGAAGGACTCGAGGGTCTGGGTTCAGCATCCATATATCCGCTCCATCACGTTCGGACCGCGGTCGCCGCCGGCGCCCGCTAGATATTGTATTCTGTTTCCACTCGCTGGACGCGCCCGACGGAAATTCGGTTCCAGAGGCGCTCGTGCAGGTAGTACAGCACGGTCTTGGTGCCCACCTCGGCCAGTCCGATGGAGAAGGCCTTCCCCGCGTGCCCCGTGATGAGCCAGGCGAGCACGACCGTGTCAAAGGTGCCGGTCAGACGCCAGGACACGGCTTTCAACAGGCTGCGGTGGGGCTTCTCCAGGAAGCGCTCGGTCGTCAGGCTGGACGCGCTCACATGTACCCCTCACGGCGCAAGGTCTCGAGCCCGCCGCCGTCCTCTTTGTCCTGGTCGCGCCCGGAGCGCTCGGCGACGTTGCGGAGCTTGCCCGTCCGGAGTTCATCGATGATCTCCGCGAGAGTGCGCGCCTCCGAGTTGATCGGCTGGGTGCATGGATAGCAGCCGAGCGAACGATAGCGCTTGCCGTCGCCCTGGTTGAAGTAGAGGGAAACCACGGGGATATGCTCGCGCTCGATGTACTCCCAGATGTTCAGTTCCGTCCAGTCGAGCAGCGGGTGGATTCGGACGTGCGTGCCGGGCGCAAAATCGGTCTTGAACTGGTTCCATAACTCGGGAGGCTGATCCCCGACGTCCCACTCGCTGTCTTTGTCACGCGGCGAGAAGTAGCGCTCCTTGGACCGACTGCCTTCCTCGTCGGCGCGAACCCCGGCGATGACCCCGGTGAACGGCTCGGGGTGGCTCTCCACGACGTACTCGCCGCGCACGTGATCCAGGCGTTGCCGCGGCCAGTCACCGGACAGGGTATGCCTCAACGCCTCGCTCTTCAGCAGGCGGCAGCATTGCAGCCGCGAGAGCTTGCCGTCGGGAAAGGTCTGCTTGTCCCGCAGCGCCGCCAGGTTCTGGCCCACGATCATGTTCAGGCGCCACTGCTTGGCCAGGGTATCCCGGTAGGCGATCATCTCCGGGATCTTGAAGTGCGTGTCGATATGCACCAGCGGAAAGGGCACGTGCCCGAAAAAGGCCTTGCGCGTCAGCCACAGCATGACGGTGCTGTCCTTGCCGATTGACCAGAGCATGGCAAGGTCCTTGAAGTCGCGGTAGGCTTCACGCAGGATCCGCACGCTGTGCGCTTCGAGACGGTCCAGGTGTGTCATCGGGGTTGCCTCCTTAGGAGCTGGCCTGCGCGCCGAGTGCCGGCCGACGGCCGCTGCTTCAGGGTCACGGCCGCCGTTTCATCAACGCGCAGATGCAGGCCGCATTCCTTGTGTTCGGGCTCTTCCCACCACCAGCGGCCCGCCCGAACCTCCTCGCCCGGAGCCGTCGGGCGCGTGCAGCAGGCGCAGCCGATACTCGGATAGCCCTTGTCGTGCAAGGGGTTGTACGGAATCCCGTGCTTCCGGATGGTGGACCAGACCTCCGCCTCAGTCCACTGCGCCAGTGGGCTGATCTTGTACAGGCCGTTGCCGCTGTCCCATTCCACCTCCCGCAGGTCGGCGCGGGTCACGCTCTGGCCACCCCGGAGTCCACACACCCAGGCCGCCTTGCCTGCCAAGGCGCGGCGCAGCGGCTGAAGTTTGCGGACCTCGCAGCAGCGGCGGCGTAAGGCCACGCTCTGCCGAAACAGGTTGGGCCCATGCTCCCCCACCAACGCCTCCACCTCGGCCGCCTCAGGACAGAACACCTGGAAACGGATGCCATAGCGCTCCTCGGTCTGCGCCATCAGGTCGTGGCACTCGGGAAATAGTCGCCCCGTATCGAGGGTGAAGACCGGAATCGAGAGCCCGGCCGTAACCATCAGATGCACCAACAGCTGATCTTCGGCGCCCAACCCAGAGCCGATCACTAGCCTGTCGCCAAAGGTCCGGACCGCCCAGCCCAGCACCGCTTCCGGCGCGGCGCCGACAAGTTGCCGCTGCCAGGCGCCCAGCTCCGGATCGTCAGCCACGCACGGCTCTAAGCTCGATCGCGATGTCATGCGCAGTCACCCTTACGTAAACACGCCCTATTCGTCGCATTGTCTAGTATCACGATGGAGATACTATACGGCGGCTCTGTTGTGCCGTCAAGGGCAGGTGGTCCTTCTATTGCAGTACCCCACGAGGCTTGTGCAGAACCGCCGCGTCGTCCCTGGAGCTGAAGCGGGGCCCCCTGGGCCTGAGCGTCTGGAGGTGGGGTGATCTCGGCGGCGATGTCTTCACCGCTTCTCGGTGCTAACGCCTCGAGAGCGGACTCCGCCGCGACTCGGGATAGTCCTGAACGTACCGTGGAGGCCGTTCACGACCTCTTCCTCAGGCCTGGTCCACCACTGTCGCCTCGGCCTGCTGCAGGGCGGCGGCGATAGCGGCCTGTCGCCGGGCGTCCGGTCGGTTGGCGGGCCGGGCGGCGAGGTTGGCCGCCCGGGCGCGGGCCAGGGCGTAGGTATCGCGGCAGCCCGCGGCCTGCCAGGTGGCGAACGGTCCGCGCACGGCGAGTTCCGGGGTGAAGTACTCGGCGCTGCGCAGGCGGGCGAGGGTGTGCTCCTGCGTGAGGTAGGTTTCGCCTTGCGGCCCCACCTGCCGGATGAGCTCCGCCGCCAGGCTCTCGGGGGTGACCTCCACCCCGGCTGCCAGGCGACGGCACATGGCGGCGATCTCGGCGTCCATCAGGAGCTGCTCGTCGCTGCAGGTCATGCCGGTGGCGAACATGCCACAGTTGACGATGAGATCATTGCCGGCGCCGACCGCGGCCATCTGGCTGAAGGTCTTCTCCCAGGCATTCTGCTCGTCATGGGCGTGGTTGTCGGAGTTGGGCGCGGTGGTGTGTGAGGGCACCCGGTAGAAGCGTGCGAGCTGCGCCCCGGCGATGCGACAGACGCTGGTCTCGATCGAGCCGACCAGCGCCGCGCCACTGCGCATATCGGTCGTGGTCCAAGAGTTCGCGTAGAGGACCGGATGGCCAGGTTTGAGCACCTGGATCATGGCCAGGCCAGAGAGGCACTCGGCGTTGTTCAAGGTCAGCAGTCCGGCCAGGGTGTACGGCGCGGAGACGCCCGCGTTGGGCTCCGGCAGGATGGCCAGGGGTACGTTCGTTTCGAGGGTGCCGAGGATGGCCTCGCACACCGTGCCCTCCCAGAACAGCGGACTGGTCGGCGACAGCTGGCTGATGCCGTAGACCTGCCGACCAAAGTCGCCCGCGAAGGCCGCCCGTAACAGCTCGATACAGCCGCGGTTGACCAGGGCGCTGTCGGTGGAGAAGAAGAGCGGTTTGCGGCTGTTCTGCACCGTGGCCGCTACGGCGTGCAGCAACGTGGCGCGCGGCACCCTGACGTCCTGCGGCATCACCGGAATGCCGATCATGTCGATCACGGCAAGCTGCTCGCATAGCCGGGCAAAGCGGGCCACATCCTCGACGCGCGAGGGGCGCCTGGCGCCGGTTACCGAATCCACCCAGAAGACGGCGTTATGCCCGGCGGCCATCCTGGGCACACCATCGCCCAGCACGAAGGCGGGCTGCCCCTCGCGATCGAAAACCTCGAGCCTCGACGGGATCCGCGCTAAGGCGTCTTCCAACACCGCCCGCGGAAAACGCACATTCTGGGTCGCCAGGTCCACCGGCAGCCCCTTGCCACGCAGCAACTCCAGCATCCTGGTGCTCAGCACCTTGACGCCGCATTCCGCCAGAATCCCCAGGGTGGCGTCGTGGATGGCCCGGATCTCGGCCTCGGAGAGGACCGTCATGCTGGCGAGTTTCATCGCGTGCCCTTTCTGGGCCTCAAGCCTGCCTGCTATGAACTTCCCGGAATCACGGCGTAACATAAGCCTTGCCGTCTCTGGGGATACCGCGAACCTGCCCGAAACGGGCTTGGCATCGCGGGCTCCAGGAGACGGGGGATACCGCGAACCTGCCCGAAACGGGCTTGGCATCGCGGGCTCCAGGGAGGCCAGCGGGGTCAGGGCAGACGCCTGCCTGATTTCGCGGGGGTCTCTTTCTTGAAACCGCCCAGCGGCAGCGCTGCAGGCTCTTGACCTGAGCCCGTGCGGCGCTATCCTCAACGGCAGCAAGAACTCACCCGCCCCGGGGGCCGGGGCGCGGTTGGCTGGAGCCGATGCTCAAGGAGAGTCTACCCATGAAGCGTGTCACCTTCTTGTCCGGCCTATTTTGGCTGGGCATCGCCTGCGGCCTGGCCCAGGATATGGCCGAACTCGAGGTGGACCACAACGTCAACGCGGTCTTCGTCACGCCGCACACCGACTGGGCTACGCCTTACGCGCTGGGTCCGACCCGGGCGCTGTTCTTTGTGAATGGCCGCGGCGCGAACGCCCGCGAGGTCATCGAGCTAAAGCAGCGTTTTGACCTCGACCCGCAGATGGTCTTCTGGGCCCGCATCGTCGACACCACCCGGGACGACTGGCACGGCGGCGAGAACGGCGTCCTGCGCCTGGCACAGCTGCTGGCGCAGCGCTGGGACGCCTTCGTCTTCATGGACGTGCAACCGGAGAAGCTACCGCTCGAGCAGCAGGTCGCGCTCATCCAGGCGGTCTCCGCGGGCGCCGGGCTGGTGCTCTTGGGCAGCGACGATCCGCGCGTGCTCAAGGACAAGAACCGGCTCAAGGAGCTTCCCGCCTTTCTTGGCGACGTGGAGGGGGCAGTGGCTTTCGCCGTCAAGAACGGCCGTGGCCTGCGTCTGCCACCGCGCCCTGACCTGGGGTATCGCCCCGGTTGGGAAGTCGCCTACGACGAGTGGGACATGCGCCTGGGCAAAGCCATCCTGTGGGCCGCCGGCAAGGAGCCCAAGCTGAGCCTGACCCTGACGGCGAAGGGCACGGAGCTGCCCCGGACGGGCCTGCCCGGCGCCGCGGCGACCCTGCAATGGCAGGGCGCCGGAGCCAAGACCGTGGCTGACGTGGTTCTGCGCCGCGAGGATGGGACCGTCATCAGCACCCGGCAGCAACCCCTCGGTGCGCCCGGCGGGAGTGTGGCTCTCGAGAGTCCGTTGGTACGGGCGGGCCGTTACGTGTTTGACGTCATCGCCCGTGACGGCGAGACCGTGGCCGCCTTCGCCAGCGTCCCCTTTGCTGTCGTCGGCGAGCGCCAGGTAGCGGAGATCACGCTCACGCCAGACTGGGCCGAGATCGGGCAGCGCCTGAGCGGCCAGGTGACGTTGGCCGGTCCGCCGGGCGGCGCGGAGCGCTTGCTGATCAGCCTGTTCGACCGCCGCGACCGCGAGCTGGTGCGGCAGGTCGTGGAGCCGGTGACCACCGCGGCGGCTTTCAGCTTCGAGGTGCCTTCGTGGTTCCCGATGTTGCTCGAGGTCCGCGCCACGCTGCTGGAGGGCCAGCAGGAGGTCGCCTCGGCGTGGCGGTTTGCGCGTGTGGTCAAGCGCCACCGTGGTCAGTTCAACTTCGTCATGTGGGATACGCCCAGCGGCAATCTGGCCCCGTACGCGGAGGAGAGCCTGGCCAGAAACGGCGTGACAGCGCAATTGCGCGGGGGCACGCCCCAGCCTTACATCGCCGCCTACGACATCGCCTGGATTCCCTACACGACGCACATTGCGGCGGACAAGGACGCGCAAGGGGTCATGAAGCCGGTCTGCTGGAATGACGAGGCCGCTATTCAGGCGCAGGTGGACAAGATCGTCGACAGCTATCTCCCCTCGCGCCAGCACGGCGTCTTCGTCTACTCGCTGGGCGACGAGATCGCGGTGCGCGGCTCGTGCCTGAGCCCGTCGTGCCTGGAGGCCTACCGCGCCTATCTGCGGGAGCAGTACGGCGACCTCGCGGCACTCAACGCCTCCTGGGGCAGCGCCTACGCGAGCTTTGCCGAGGTGCAGTTGAGCACGCCCACCGACAACGACGAAGCGCAGGCCTTCCGCGAGGGCAACTTCCCGCGCTGGTTCGACCGCCAGGCCTTCCAGTCGTACAGTTTCTGTCGGCTCTGCGAGCGCTTCGGCAAGGGCTTCCGTCGCATCGATCCGGAGAGTCGCTGCGGTTTCGAGGGCGCCGGCACCTTCGGCCAGGCCGATGACCTGGATGGCTTCGTGCGCAGCAACGGCTTCTGGTCGCCCTATCCCGGCACTGCCGACGAGGTGCTGCGTTCCATCGCCCCTCGCGACTTCCCGCGCGCCAACTGGATGGGCTACACCAAGGACGCCGACTCGCTGCTGGAGAAGTACTGGCGCATGGTGACCCGCGGCTGCGATAGCGTCTGGTGGTGGCGCTGGGAGGTCATGGGCCGCTTCCATGGCTGGCTGGCGCCCAATCTCGATCCCTACCCGGCGGTGCAGGAGATTCTGCGCGATACGCAGATGGTGCGCGACGGTCTGGGCGACCTGCTGCTGCATTCCGAGATGCAGACCGACGGGATCGGCATCCTCTACTCGCAGCCCTCGGCGTATGCGGCGAAGGTGCAGGTGTCGCCCTCGTATGGGAGCTATGAGAGCAACCATGAAGCGTTCCACAACGCCCTGCGGGAGATGGGGCTGAACTTCCGCTATTTCACCGATCGGCAGCTCCGGATGGGCGAGGTGGAACTGAGCCGGTTTGGGGTCATCATCCTGCCCATGACGCAGGCGCTGAGCGCCGCCGAGGCCGAGTCGTTCCGCCAGTATGTGCGCCAGGGCGGGGTGCTGATCGCGGACCTCCGGCCGGGGATCTACGATGGCCACCTCAAGCCCCTGGCGGCCGGACAACTGGATGATGTGTTTGGCGTCCTTCGCAGCGGCTGCGGGGAGGCGCTGACGGCGGATGGCCTGATCAAGGTAGCCGCCGCGGGCGCTGCCCCCGAGTCGTCGCTGGTGCTCCCCAAGGTAAAGGCCGATGGCGGGGTGCAGGCCGCCGGCGCCACGGCGGCGGGCGCGGCGGGCCAGGCTCCGCTCTTCCTCAGCAACCGCTTCGGCCAGGGGCGGGCGGTGCTGCTGAACCTGGCGCTGGGCTCCTATTCCACCCTCGGTTCGGAGGCCTCGCCAGACCTGGTCGCGCGGTGGCTGCGGCTGACCCTCGAATCAGGGCGAGTCTCGCCCGCCCTCGACCTCCGCTCTGCCCAGGGCCAGCCGGTCCGCAATCTCGAGGTCACCCGCTGGCTGAACGGTCCCGTCCAGATCGTCTCCCTCTTCCGCCCTGCCGGGACCGCCGAGACGGTGACGCTGAGGTTACCGCAGGAACTGCACGCCTACGATCTCCAGAAACATGAGGACCTCGGCAAGAAGACAGAGTTTTCGCTGGCGGTCAGCCCCTACCGGGCCAGGTTCTACGCCCTGTCACCCGAGCCTCTGCAACCGGTTCAGCTTGAGGCGGCGCCGACGGTGGCACGGGGCGGCGTGCAACGCCTGCTCATCAGGTCGGCCCTGCCGCTGGGCCAGCAGGCCGTCAAGCTGCGGCTCGAATTGCCCGATGGCCGGCTGGCCGACTGGCTCGCCCCGGTGGCGATTGTAGACCAGAAGGGGACAGCGGTGGAGGTGCCGGTGGCGCTCAATGATCCGCCGGGCCTCTGGACCCTGCAGGCGACGGACCTGTACACGGGCAAGACCACAAGCACATCGTTCAGCGTGAAGTAGGAGACTGACATGCGCCATCTGCTGGCTCTGGGTGCCGCCATCACCGTCCCGTTTGCCTTCTGCGCCCCGGCGTCGCCGCAGGTCTCCTTCACGGATCACGGCCCGCAGACCGCCATCGCCGGGCCAGGGGCGCCGAAACACGTCGTCGGTCTGCCGCGCACCACGCACACCATCGGCATGAACACCGGCGTCAAGGAGTACGGGCTGCGCTACGTCGTCGCCCATGACGAGAAGCGCCCCGGCGTCGCCATCCCCGGCGAGGGCTACATCGGCATGCCCGTACCCGCGGACTGTAACTGGTACGGGGGCGGCTTTTTCGACCTGCAAATCAATGGCCAGACCCTCGGCACGACGCCCGTTCACGCCTTTGGCGGGCGCAGCCTCGGCGAGCGCGCCTATGTCGATTTCGTCTTCGATACCGCCCTGGCCGTGGTGCGTGTCCGCTTTGTCTGCCTGGTCGGCAGCGACGCGCTCTACTGCCAAACGCTCTTGGAGCCGAAGGCGGAGATCACCAGCCTGCGGGTGGCCTTACGCTGCTACCCCTCGGCCTTCGTCAGCAATGCCGAACGGCACGTGCTGACCCCGACCCGAGACCTGGCCCAGGGCGAAAAGGCAGAACTCGATCCTGCCACGGAGGGTTGGCTGTTGTACTACGATCGCATCTTCGAGGCGGGCTACGCCACCTCCACGAGCCGAGGCGTCGGGCCCTGTGCCGTCCTCTGGCCCAGCAGCCAGGCGGGCAAGACCACCGTCAGCGTTGGCAACTACGGCACCGATACGATCCTGGACCTCGGGCCGCAGCAACGCGACCTGCGCTTCGTCTTCTTCGACTTCGCCGGGACCCTGAATGATGCCGCCAAAGCGAGTCTGCGACAGCGCGCGCCGGGGCTCCAGCAGGAATTGTCCGGGTTCACCTTCACGGATGCCACGGTTGCCAGCTGGCCGCTGACCCGGAAACAGCAGGAGATTAAGCAGGCGCTGGCGGCAGTACCCGAAGACAAGGAGGCGGCCGCCGCCTACGCCAGGTGGGCGACCGAACTGGAGGCGCAGCTCCCGCAGGTGCGCAGCGGTGCCGCCG
This sequence comes from uncultured Victivallales bacterium, assembly GCA_903834675.1. The sequence continues at coordinate 17,570 of CAILKC010000263.1, forward strand.
GCGCCATCATGGCCGAAGCCAACGCGGCCAAGACCATCGCCGCCTGGGAAGAAGGCGTGCCGAACCTCAAGCTGAAGCTGCTGCTGCGGGGGATCTGAGCCGCAGGCGCTCTACCCCGCCGGTCAGCCTGCCTATTTGGGGACCGTCGCCGCACTACCGCCCAGTCGCTGCCGCATGGACGAACGAAGTGTCCCTGCTGAACTCTTTCAGCATCATCTCTGCCGCCCTCTTGACGATGGGGTCCTTGTCATCCGTGGCGAGCGTCGCGAGGATCTTCTCCGCGGCCGCAGAGCGGAACCGGTCGCCAATCACCTGTACGGCGAACTTCCTCACGTAGAAACTCTCGTCCTGCAGCGCCTCTCTGAGTTCAGTCATCGTCAGCAGGCCAAGGTCGCCGAGTCCCTTGAGGACCGTCATCCGTGTCTCCACCTCGGCATTCTTCAGCTCGCCACGCAGCACCTCTGCTGCTCTCGGACCGCAGCGCAACAAGGCCTGAGCCAGAAGGGCTCGGTACTGGCTATCGCCATCACGGAAGGCCGCCTTGAGTTCGGCGTCGACGGGCTCGCCGATCTCGTACAGGCCCGAGAGCGCGAGGGACCTGGTCTCAGGGTCGCTGTCCGACAGGGCCACGCGCCACGCCCCCTGCGCCGCTTTGCCCTGCCGCGCCAGCGCTTTCCGCGCCAGCCGCCGCACCATGATGCTCCTGTCTTGCAGGGCGCTGCTCATCGTCTCAAGAGTCTTCGCGGGAATGGCCGACGCATCCTCCAACAAGGCCAGCCCGCGGGTGAAGCTATTGCCCTTCGCGCCCTCAACCGGTACGCCAGCACGGCCAATGACCTTGAAGTCATGCCGCGGCAGCCTGAACTTACAGCCGAACTGGCCGCTGGCTTCGAGCTTGTCGCCGGTCTCCAGGTCGTAATAGCTCTCGCCTGGCCGCAGGCCGAGCCTTTGCCCATCGAGCTGCACATCGGCCTCGCCACCCTTGCCGAAACTCGTCACCACGATCAGCGCCTGCCCGCCGCGCTTCAGCACCAGCCCCTCGGCATCGACCCCCTTGACGGCGACAGGGCAATCCTTCTGCCAATAGGTCCACACCTCGCAGTCCTGCAGCCCGTAGCCAAAATCGCTGAGCACATACCGCGTTCTGTAGTTCAGCAGCATGCTCGATGGCGGTATGACTCCCGGCCCGTCCCACATTCCAAGTTCATGCACTAAGGTCACTCCCAGCAGGGTGCGCATGATCCAATCACTCAGCGCCAGATTGCGCACTTTCACCCCCCAGCTTTCCCGCGCCTGGTTCAGCACCAGGGGAACGCTGCCTGACTGCAAGCCGATGGACTGCGTTCGGATCAGGTCCCGGGCGAACTTGTCCTGATAGTCATCCGTGGTGAATTGCTCCTCCCAATCCAGGTTGATCGCCGCCCAGGTGTTCACCGGCATGGTGGGCGAGCCTGACATGTGCGCCAGATTGATCATCGGCATCCCGAGCTCCGAGCACAGAACCCAGCTCCGTTTCAGCAGCTCGCGCAGCGCCAGGGTATCGACTCCCTGTCGAACCTTCCCCTCCTCATCGTAGTAGGCCGTTCCGCCCACCACGTCATGGTTGACCACCAGAAAGGTGTTGTCAAAGTAGATCCCGTCCGCCGCCCCTTTCTCCAGCATCTTCTTCCACCACCAGAGGCAATAGTCCTGGTAGCTCCTCACCGGTTTCACATCATAGAAGACACCCCTCTGACCCACGTCGCCCGCAACCACCTTCGCCCTCGACCTGGAGAGCTGCAACAGCGAATCCGCTGACCACTCCCGGCCGCTGTAATCGAAGCGCAGCCATTCATCCTGAAAAGTCAGAAACTCCGCGGTGAAATCCGCGCCCCGCGGATTGCAGTAGGGCATCCAGAGGCATGGGATCTTAATCTTGAGTTGTTCCTCGAGATGCCAGGCGAACGCCGCAATCGCCAGATCCTCCTCCGATCTGAGGATCTGCGGGTTCGGCTGGAAGTCGGCAAACAGCCTCGTCCGGTCGAATGTGCCCTGCCGATGCGCCTCGCCTGCCAGCGCGTAGGCGGCCTCGTTCTTGTGAGCGGGGTAGATCGAGGAAAAGTGCCCACCTCGCCCGTAGAAGCAGGCGTCCAGAATGTTGTAGACAAGCATGGCATTGGCATCGTCGGACGTCTTCGTCCAAGCCGCATAGTCGTTGGGCGGCAGCGTCATCCATCGGCGCCAGTTCGTCCCCTTGGCGTCACCCATGGGCATGGGTTTGGTCGGCGTGGCCTGCAGGCCGAAAACCAGCCTGCGTTCCCGCTTGAGCGCTCCGGGCTTGGTGATGAAGTGAACCCGTAGCCGCACCGCGCCCTCGCGGCGCTGGACCTCATGCGTGGAGCCGATGTCATCCACCAGCCAGTCCTTGTCATTCTCGGCAAACCAGCACATCCCCTGCCTTTCGTTGCCCAGCCAAAGGTACGGGATGAACGTGCCGGGGAATTTCGCCCGTCCCTTGGGATCAGCCTTCTCCTCGTGCTGGGCCTTGCTGCTCTCCCAAACCACCCCTTCGCCTTGGGGGATAGCCCCCGAAAGGTTAGACCGCTCCACGGTGGAATAGGCGTTCATCAACGTGGCGATCTCGGCCTTCAGCGGAATCACCAGGTCGAAGCTCTCAACCGCCTCGCTGCCAACCTGGTTCAGCACCAGCTCCACCCTCATCATCCCGTCCATCTCATAGTAGCCGTTCGCCTTGACCGTCAACGGTCCGGCTTTCCAGGCGGAAGAGAACTTCACCAAGTTCTCCTGCTGGGCGGTGAAGGATACTTCCCTGACCACTTCAGTCTTGTATCTCTTGCCCCCTACCTTCACGTCGAAACGCATGGGTGAGGCCAGTATGGGGATGCCCTCACTCAGGACCTGATCCCAGAGACCGGCCTGGCCCACCTGGTGCTTCCGCAAGACCACGGAAACCTCGCTGCCCTCCACCTTTATCGGCGTGAACGGCGGCACGACCTTGTCCGTGAAGCCTATCGTATTCCTTTCCCAGTCGTACTTGGTGCGTTGGAAGTCCTGCCTGACCTCAATGTCCTTGCCGTCCTTGATCCTCAGCACGGCCTGTGCCGTATAGGTGCCGTCGCTGAGCTCGGGCACCGCCATGATCAGCTCGGTTACGCCATCCTTCAGAGTCCGGAAATCTGCTTTAGCTAGGCTTGCTCCGGTCTGATCGTTGATGGTGATGGCCGCCCCCCGAACCCGCTTGGCGTCCTTCAGTTCCTTGATGATCAGACGGGCTTTGAGTCTGTTGTAGTACGGATAGTAGGCGAGATCGAATTCCGGCGTTCGGGTCGGGTCAGGATCAACCCACCAGCGGTCCTTCCGCTTCTGGGCGAAGAAGCGGAAGGACCGATAGAAGATGTCGTTCTCCCCGGAGGTGACCTTGAGGTTGGCGGCGCATTCGCCCTTGGCCGTCTCGTCGCCGAGCGTCACCACCCGGGCCTCCTGGGCCTTCAAGGCCAATTCCTCTTTGAACGCTTGGGGCGGCTTGCCCTCCGACTGGAACTGGATGTCGGCCTTGACCACCTGCTCCCTGGCGGACAGGTTGCGCAGTTCCACGGAGAGCTGCGCCCCTTTGCCCTCTGCCGCCTGCAGGCTCAACACCCGAGTCACCACCCCTTCCTCGCGCCAGCCCACCGTGGCCATGGTATTACGGTCGCTGTACGGGTGCCGTTCCCAGTCGTATCCCTGCATCACCCAGTCGGTCTGCCAGTCGGGCTTCTTCCAGTTGCGCATGATCCGCATGCCCCAGGCGGTCGTCAGGTCTTCCGGGGACACTCCGAGGGAGCTTAGCGGGATCGCCACCTCGAGCTGCCACCAGCCATTCTCCACCTTGGAGGCGAACTCCCATTGCACGCGCCATGACGCATCCTTCTTGTCGTCCAGGAATGAGGCGTCGTTGAGTGCCCCATGGTGGTTCACGATGATCTGGTAGTACTTCCGGTCACCGTCGGCGGCTCCCTTGCGGGGGTCGAGCCATAGCTCCACCGTGTCGTCCTTGGTCAGGTCCGCGTCACTGGCAGAGGGTGTGGCGTCGGCCAGGATCCCGGCCTGGGGGTGGACCTCGCTGCGCACCGCGAGGTATAGCTTTCTGCCGTCGCAGGCCAGCCAGAAGACGCCATCCCGGTACTCGATCCAGGTGGCGGTTCGCATGAAGCCGACGACGCGGCAGGCGTCACGCCACTCCTCCTCGCGGATCACGCCGTCGATTTTCGGGGCCGTCTTCACCAGCGGCAGAATCACTTCCGTCAAGCGCTCCTTCAGCGTGGCAGCCGCAAGCCTGGGTGGAGAGGTTGCGGCCGCCAGAAAGACCAGGCTGGCGATGACCCCATATCTGATCGGCATGGAGAGGATCCTCCGCAAAACACCCCGTGGCGCTACTCCGGGTCGGTGGGCGCGGCGGGTTCCCCGAGGGCGCGCCGGACCGCTGCGGCCGAGATCGGCCCGAGGCGCCGCACCTGGGCCGCGCCTGGCAGGCTGAGATCAACCACGGTTGAGCTTTGTCCGCCGTCCGCCGCCACCGGCCCGCCGTCCAGGACCAGGTCCGGGGGTTCGGCCAAGTCGGCAATCGCGCCTTCAGCATCCAGCGCCGCCGGCCGCCCCGACAGGTTGGCGCTGGTGGCCGCCAGCGGGCAACCCAGCGTCCGCATGATCTCCAGGATCAGCGGGTAGCGCGGAATCCGCAGGCCGATGGTACTACCCGCCGGGCCCTTGCCGACCACGGTCAACGGTCCGGGCCAAAACGCGGTTGCCAGGCGGCGCAGGCGGTCGTCCGCCAGCAACCCGGCGCCCTGCGCTCGGTCCAGGCTGTCGGCCAGCATCTGCAGATGCTTCTCGGGAGTGCGGCACTTCATCCGGAAGATCCGCTCGCGCGCCGCGTCGTCGTTCCAGCGGCACATGAGGCCATACACGGTCTCGGTCGGGGCGACGATCACGCCCCCTCCCGCCAGCACCTCCACGACGCGTTGCACCACCGTCGCGGTGGCTACCGACCTGATCTGGATCCATTGGAGCGCAGGACACATACCGGCCATCACTCCTTCAGTACCGCATCTCATCCAGAACCTGAAGGCGCTCCCCGCCAAGGCCCGCCGCCGGCAGTGCGTTCACGGTTCCCGGCGCGATCCCACCACTGGGCGGACGTCTCGCTCAGCCCGCCGCCTCCAGCCCCAGCGTCCGTAGGTGCCGCACAAAGTGCTTCTCCACAAAGCGGTAGTAGACCTCCTCGCCGAGGTCGAGGGCCGCGAAGAAGGCGGGGCCGATGGCGGGGTCACCCAGCAGTCCGCCGTAGGTGACGTGCAGCAACTGCCGGGCGGCATCGTGTTCCAGGAGGGCGGGTAACTCGCTGTCCTTGAGCGTGGCCAGGGCCGGGATGCTTGAGAGGTCAGGGGTGATGTGGTAGAGCTTCAGGGCTTCTGGAAGCACCTCGAAGGCCTTGGCGTGCAGGCGCCGGTACAGCGCCGGGTCGGCGGCGGCGATGGCGCGCACCGCTTCGAGCCAGCTGGTGCCCGCCGTTTTGACGTGGACCCGGTGCTGGGTGTAGCGCCCGATGATCGGATAGACAGCGAACTTGTCGCTGCCGGAGTGGATGCTGATCTTGTAGCCGCCGTAGGCCTTGGCGATGGCGCAGTGCAGCTTGAACTGGCGCTCAAACTCGGCCAGGTCGCCGATGTAGTCAATTGCCTTCTGGAATTCGCCGATGAAGCGCGGCGCCAGGGACGACACCACGATGTCGCGGTGCAGCAGTTCGCGGATGATGAACAGGTGGTGCGCCGGCAGCGTCGGGGCCTTGGTCTCATCGATGGAGATTTCCAGATCGAAGGCGTCCCCGCGGCGTTGCCGGAGCAGCTCGTAGGCTTCGCGGGCAAAGTCCATGGCGCCGAGGTACATCACGGCGCAGCGCCGGGCTTCGAGGTCGGTGATCATGAGGCTTGAGCCGTCGACGTCGAAGGCACGCCCGGCGTAGGTATCGACGAGGCGACGGCGAGCCGCCTCGGGCAGCTTGGCGAAGGCGGCTTCCACCTCCGCGGGCGACCAGTTCTCGGCGGCGGCGTTCATCTTCTCGGTAAGATCGAGGGTAATCATGGCCATACCGGCATCGACCGCAACGCCGATGTCCTTGAGGGTCTTGAGGTGGTCGCCGTCAGCGCCGTACCCGGCGCGATAGCCCTCTTGCAGGACCAGGAAGGTGACGTCGTCTACGACATTTTCATAGGTGCGGCGAGTCAGCGTGAGTTCCCGCATGGACTGCTGCGCCAGGACCGGGGCCGCCGCAAACTGACGGACGGCGCGCACGTGGCCCGGCGTGGCGCGGCCAAGGCGGTCGCCACAGCCGATGGTGGTGCGCCGGTCGCGTAACGACACGGGCGCCGTCCAGGGAAGCAGGCGGCGCAGGGCCACGGCATTCGCGTGGGAGAGCGGGCAGAGGCGGACCGTGACGTCGGCGGCCAGCCGGAGTTCGCCGCTGAATTCGGCGGGTAGGTCGCCGGCTTTGGTGCTGGCCAGCGCCAGGGTCTTGCGGCCGTCAACCCGGGTTACGGCGATGAGGGCCGCTCCGGCCTCGACCAGGCTGGCCGGATACAGGTTGCCGCCCCAGGTTGACAGGGCCGTGGACAGTGCAACAGGTGTAATCGCCATCGGCTGTCTCGCTCCTCTTCGTGCTGCCGCCCCGCGGGGAAACTGCTCCCGCAGGCGCGACCGGGAGATGGTGCTTTTCTTTCCGGGTCTCGCTGGTGTATAATAATCGGCCAGACCAAGTCTGCTACGGATGCGGGAGTGCTTTTTCGCTATGACGCGACCGGTATTCGATCCTGCCGATAAGACCTTCAGTGGCGAAGAGCGGTTGGCCAACCTGCAGGCGCTGAGCCGCGGCATGCATACCGTTCTACAGACGCTGCTGCAGAGCGTGCGTTCCTACAGCGAGCTGATCGAGGACGACGTCGAGGACCGCCCGGCGGCGGCAGCCTACCTGGCGACCTCGCGCCAGATGCTTGACCGCGGCCTGCAGTGGTTGGAGGTGTTCCATCGCCAGGCGCAAACGCCGAACGAGTTCGAGAAGATCGATCTGAAACCGCTTCTCGAAGGGGTGGTGCAACGTTGCCGGAAGATCCTGCCTTCCAAGGTCGAACTGCATCTTGAGTTTGATGCGGATCCGGTGATCGTCGATGGGGCGGTCTTCCAGTTGCAGGATACGCTGCTGGACACCCTGCAAAATGGCGTGGAACGGTTGGGGCCGGAAGCCGAGGCGCTGACCGTACGGGTGGACCACTGCCAGTTTGGCGCGGCGGATCTGGCTGGGCTGCGCGGTCGCTGCGAGCCTGGGCTCTACGCCGTGATCCAGTTGCGCTCGGGTCCCGCGGCCCCCTTCCGCCTGGCGGATTGCGTTGGTTTTTGGGATGGTTTGCTGCGGCTGCGTTCGCACGATCCGGCCGGGGAGTTGCGGCTTCTGCATGGCTTTGGCGTCTTTCTCGGGCACGGCGGGGACGTGCTGTTCAGCCGCGATCCCGCGGGACCGCTGCTGGCCGTCGTCGCTCTGCCGGTCGAGGCCAAGCGCAAGGACATGCAGGTCGAGCCGAACCTGAACGACGAGGCCCTCTACGGCACCGAGACGATCCTGCTGGTCGACGATGAGGACATGATCTGGGACGTCATCATCGACATGTTGCAGGAGTTGGGGTACTCTGTCATCCTCGCCGGAAACGGCCTCGATGCGGTGGAAATCTACCGCGAAAACCAGGGCCTCATCGACTTGGTGATGCTCGATATGGTGATGCCGGAACTGGACGGCCACGGCGCCTTCTTCCGCCTCAAGGAAATCGACCCCAAGGTCCGCGTGCTGCTGTCGAGCGGCTACGTGTCGGAGGAGGACGCCCGCGACGTGCTCGATGCGGGCGCCGTCGGTTTCCTGCAAAAGCCCTACCGCATGGTGGATCTGGCCCGCAAGATCCGCTCGATCTTCGCGGCGCCGATCTCATGAACGCCCCAACCGAGGGGCGTGGCCGGGAGGCCGGCAGCGTCCGCCTGGCGCGATACTTGGCCTCGGCTGGAGTCGCCAGTCGGCGCGCCTGCGAAGAATTGATCCGGGCCGGCCTCGTCCGGGTGAACGGCCAGACCGTCTCCACCCCGGCCTTCACGGTGGCCCCCGAGCGCGACCAGGTCGACTACCGGGGGGCGGCGGTACTGCCGCGGCCACCGGTATGGCTGGTGCTGAACAAGCCTCCTGGCTACACGTGCAGTGCCCGCGACGAACACGCGGAGAAGCTGATTTTTGAGCTTATCCCGGCGCATTTTGGGCGGCTTTTCAGCGTTGGTCGGCTGGACCGTGAGAGCGAGGGCCTGATCGTACTGACCAATGACGGCGATCTGGCGCAAGACTTGGCGCATCCCTCGCGGCAGGTGCGTAAGACCTACTATGTGGAGACGCGGGGTACGCTGTCCCCTGCGGGTCTCGCCAGGCTGCGCCAGGGCATCACCGACGCCGCTGAGTTCCTGCGCCCCCTGGCCGTCACCCTGCTGAGCGCGGTCGGCGCCCGGACCTGCCTGCGTTTCGTGCTGGTGGACGGACGTAAGCGCGAAGTCCGTAGGTTGTGCGCCGCGGTCGGGCTTGAGGTGCTGCTGCTGCGGCGTGAAAGGCTTGGCCCACTGCATCTGGGAACGCTGCGGCCAGGGCAGTGGCGCGCCCTTGACGCGCCCGAGATCGAGGCGCTTCGCCGCGTCGATACCGCCGCGGCGAGGGGGCCGAATCATGAGAGCTTGACGGACTCGGTTCCCGACGCCTGACCAGGCCCTGCCGGGGCTCCAGGGCCGGTGGGGGTCTTGCAGACGGGGGATACCGCGAACCTGCCCGGGACGGGCTTGGCATCGCGGGCTCCAGGGCCGGTGGGGGTCTTGCAGACGGGGGTCTTGCAGACGGGGGTCTTGCAGACGGGGGATACCGCGAACCTGCCCGGGACGGGCTTGGCATCGCGGGCTCCAGGGCGGCCAGCGCGGTCAGGGCAGACGCCTGCCATATCCAGCAGGGGTCTCTTTCTTAAGACCGCCCTGCCGCCCTGCCCTCTTGCCGTGGTCCGTGGCGTTTGCGGACCTATATTACGAGCGAACTGACTGAAATGGGTTGTCTCCAGGCAGTTATTGGGTTGGGCGGTCGGGGTTGGACCGCTAAGCGGCGCCTGACCTGGGGCTGAGTATTCTGTCCCTGCCTGCGACCGAAGGAGTCTGTCGCTATGGTGCGTGCGAGGTTCGGAAACCGGTGTTTTCGGTTCGGCGCGCTGATCTTTGCGCTGACCCCCGTTGCCCTGCTGGCGGCGGACCAGGCAATGCGCGCGGTGCCTGCCCGAGAGATATTTGACAAGGGCGGCATCGCCATGAAAGCGATTGCCGGCTTGTCTGTGGTCAGCGTCTTTCTGACCTTCTTCTACGCCTTCACCATGCGGCCGGCGACCCTCTTCCCCAAACGCTTTATGCGCGATGCCGAGGACGCCGCGGAAGAGGGTGACCTGGAAGCGTTGCGAGCTCTCTGCGCCAACAACGAGTCCCCGGCGGCCCGCATCATCGAGAGTGCGGCCGAGGTACTGGCGGGCGATAGTCGCGTCGACTACATGGTGGTGCGCGATGCGCTTGAAGACGAGGGCGTGCGGCAGGCCGGCGCTCTGTGGCAGCGCATTCAATACCTGCAGGATATCGCCGTGATCTCGCCGATGCTCGGCCTCCTGGGCACCGTGCTGGGCATGATGCACTCGTTTGCCGGGTTGCAGGCGGGGGTAGCCTTTGCCAACAAAGCCGACGCCCTGGCCGCCGGTGTCGCCGAGGCGCTCTACACCACGGCCGGTGGTCTGGTCGTCGGGATCCTCAGCATGGCCATCTACGCCTTCTTCCGGGGCCAGGTCAACCGACTTGTCGGCGGCCTGGAGAACGCCTGTAACCGCGTCCTGCGGCGCTATGCGGTCCGGCGGCAGGTGCGCTCTCTGTGATGATGCGTCCGGGCAGGGGTGGGTATGAATTTTCGTAAACGTTTCAACGAGACCTCGCCGGGGTTCCAGATGGCCCCGATGGTGGATATGATGTTCCAGGTCCTGATCGTCTTCATGGCGGCGACGCTTTTCGCCCAGTGGGAGAACGTGGTCGGCATCACGCTGCCCACGGCAGACTCCGGGGTCAAGCCGGTGCGGCACCGCGAACTCATCATTAACCTCGATGAGAAAGGCGCCATCTTCATCAATAGCGTCGAACGGAGTCCAGCCGAACTGGAGAGGATCCTGGGACAGGTTGCGGACGCCTTCAAGGACCAACCGGTCATCGTGCGGGCCGACCGCAAGACGTACCATGAACATGTCATCAACGTTCTCGATATCTGTCGCAAAGTGGACATCCGCAACGTCGCGTTTGCCACGCTGCCTCCCGAAGCAGGCCCGCCGCCCTGAACCCGTCCGTCGACGTCGCGAGTGCCGCATGACTATACGTTCACGGATTGCCAGAAACCGAGCCTGGCTTCTGCTCGGCCTCCTGACGGCGACAGGGGTCGCAGGGGCTCCCGCCGCGCCCGCCGCCGCACCCGTCGCAGCCCCGGTCGCCGCCCCGGTCGCCGCCCCGGTCGCAGCCCCGGTCGCGCCCGTAGCGCCCGTCGCCGCGCCGAACACTCCCCAGGACATCCACACTCCCGAGGGACAGTACCGTTTCGCCGAGGGCCTCTTCTTCCGCACCTTCTACGACCTCGCGGAGAAGGAGTTTCGGGCTTTCGGCGAGCGTTTTCCCGGCCATTCTCTGGCCCCCGATGCCGCCTATCGACTCATTCTCTGCCTCAGGCATCAAAAGCGAGACGATGACCTGATCAAGGCCATGGACCAGTTTCAGGCCCAGTGGCCGACGAACGACCTCTGCGCCAGGCTGTTCCTGTGGAAGGGTGAGTTGCTCTTCGGGAAGGGCGACTTCTCAGGGGCCGAGGCGTGTTTCCGGCATCTGCTGGAGCAGGCCGACACGGTGTTGCGCGAGGCCGGGCTGTATTTTGCGGGGCAGTGTCTGGAACGCCAAGGCAAGGGGGAGGCGGCGCTGGCGCTGTATCAGCGTCTGGCGGACGGGGGCTTTGACGGTCAGCACCAGTACCGACCCTATGCGCTGCATGCCCTGGGGATTGCCGACCAGCGCCGCGGCGCCAATGAGCAGGCCGCGGCGCGCTTCCAGCGCCTGGTCGACGGCGATTCGGTGCCGTCGGCATTGCGGGAAGAGGCGACCTATCGCCTGGCCGAGACCTGCTTCGCGCGAGGGGTTTACGACGACGCGATCCGTCAGTATGGGCGCCTGTTGGCGGAATTTCCGCAGGGGGCCTTTGGGCGGGAAGCGCGGAAGCGCCTGAGTTGGGCCTGCTATCTCAAGGGTGACTTCAAGCAGGCGGCAGAGGCCGCGACCGAGTGGCACAAACGCCATCCTGAGGCGCTGGACTACGACATGGATTTCGTACAGGCGGCCAGTCTGGTCGGCCTCGATTTCTATACGGAGGCCATGCCGCTGCTCAAGCGTCTGGTGGATGACCCCGCGGTCCCGGCCGAGACCCTGCGTCTGGCCCGCTACCAGGCGGCCGTCTGCCTGGCGAATCTGAAGCAGTATCAGGATGCGGTGGCGCAAGCCGATGTCTTCATCTCGACGTACCCGAAGGCGGCGGAGTTGCCGATGCTGCAATACGTCGCTGGCACCGCCTGCTACGGCCTCAAGGACTACAGCAAAGCTGCCGGGTATTTCCGGCGTGCGGATGACAGCTTCGTCGCGACGGGCAGCAGCCATGAGGACGCCGGGCGGCTATTGGCCGACTGCCTGCTCAAACTTGACAAGCCGGTCGAGGCGGCGGCGGTCTACCGCAAGCTGGCGGCACGAAAAGGCATGCCACAGGCCGCGTTTTGCCTCTTCAAGGCCGGAGAGTGTGAGCGCAAGGCGGGGAATACCGCCGCCGCCATCTTGGATTTCGAGGCGTTATTGCAGACCTTCCCTCAGGCGGTCGAGGAGTCCCGCGCGGCGCTTCAGCACCTCGGCGAGTTGTACTCATCCGCGGGCCAGTTCGAGAGAGCCGTCGAGAGGGTCCGTGCCCTCATGGAAAAGGCAGCTTCCGGCAGCGACCGGGCGCGGCTGCGGTTCTACCTGGGTTACCTCAGATACCAGCAGCACAAGTACGAGGATGCCATCCTGGAACTGCGTGCGGTCAGCCTGGATGCGGAGTCTGCAGCGATCGCCTCGGCAGCGCGTTTCTACCTGGGCGTTTCGCTGTTGGAACTGGGGCAACGTGACCCGGCTCTGGACACCTTCGCCGAGATACTCGCCTTGCCCGCGACCAGCCGTCCGCCGTTTCCGGCGGACCTGCTCTTGCAGTTGGAGACGCTGTTTTTTGTGCGGAACCAGCCGGCCGTAAGCGAGGCCATTTGCCGCTGGCTTATGGAAGGCGCGGACCTGCAGGTTGTTCAGCGGGCGACGCTGCGCCTGGCCGCCATCCTGGCCGCGCAGAACCGCTTTGACGCCGCCAGCGCCCAACTCGCAGCGCTGCGGCGTCGGCGCCAGGAGTTCGCCGCTGGCCAGGGGGGGGCAGCCAACCTCCCCCCGGACGACGCCATCACCTCACTGCAGGCCGAACTCTATCTGCTGCAGAACCAAGTGCCCCTGGCCGTGGTTGCCGCAGAGCAGTGCCTGGCCTGCAAGGACCTGGACCAGGAATCGCTGACCCGGGCCCGCTGGGTGCTGGCCGAAGCGCTCGCCAAGCAGGGGCATCCGGTCCAGGCTCTGCCCTATGCGGTTAAGACGTACATTCTGGATGATCATCCCTCTTACTCGCCTCGAGCCATGATCCTAGCCTTGCGGCTGCTGGTCGGCCAGAAGCGTATGGCTGAGGCACAGGCCACCTGGGCAGAATTGCGCAAGCGCTATCCCGTGGTCGCGGAAAGTGTGGTGGGAACCCCGGAGGTCAAGGCTGTCCTCGACCTGGCGCCGCCTCCGAAAGCGGCGCCATGAACTGCATCTGAGGGCAGCCCATCGAGCTTTTTCGACCTGTGCAATAAGGGAGTCCGTCTGGAGCGCTGAAGGCGCGTTGCCATACCAGCCCAGGGCAACGCCCTGGGAATAGGACGGTTATGGGTTTGAGCCCTGTAGGGGCGACCTATCTGCCCTACATTTACGCCGACGTCGCATGGTCCGCCCCTTCAGGGCTCAAACCTCGGGAAGGACAGGGACCCAGGGCGTTGCCCTGGGCTGGTATGAAACGCCCCTTTGGGGCTGAATACCTCGGCCCATCCTTATTGCACAGGTTGAGCTTTTTTGTCTGCCGGCTGCTGGCGAAGGTGTGCGGATGGGATACACTTAAACATCGTCTGGCCTGGGCGGCGCACCGTGTGCCTCCCTGTTACCCCTGGACGAGCCGTATTTTTTGCCGTCGCGAGGCGCGCTATGGGTCACGCCAAGGAGTGTTAAGGTTTATGGCGGGAACTCCCAAACTCATCGTGCTCTCTGAGCAACTCAGAGGGAAATCCTTTGAACTCACCGAAGAGACCTGTACGGTTGGACGCACGGAAGCGTGCGGCGTCTGCATCCCAGACGCGACCATCAGCGGGCACCACTGTACGCTCGTGCGCTTGTCCAACGGCAGCTACGGCGTCCGCGACGAGGGCAGCACCAACGGGACCCGCGTCAACGGTGTGAAGATGACGGGGGAGGACGTGCAGCCCCTGGTGCATAGTGACATTCTGCAGGTGGGCGGCGTGGAGATGCTGTTCGACTGTGAGAGTACCCGCACGGACGGCGGCGCGACACAGACCGTGATCATGCTGGCAGACGCCGAGGCCAGTGGCGCACCCACCGCCGGGATGGCGAACCTGGGCGGTAACCACGGGACCCGGCGTGGCGGCCTGCACCGGGAGAACCAAAAGCAGACGATGCTTATCTGGTGCGTCATCGGCGTCCTGGTTTTCCTGGCCTTGGTGGCTCTGGGGATTTTCCTGTTGAAAACGATTGGAGCGTAAGCCTGAGCCGGCACTCCCGTCGGTATGAACCCTGCCAGCCCCAGCGTGGCGGGACCCTTCAGGTGGCCTGCGGAGAGCCGCGGTTGCGGGCAATGAGCGCAATCTGCCGCAGAACGCGGGCCGCCTTCACTGCCGCATACCGACCTACTGGTTGCGGTGTCCCTCTCTAACTCGGACAAATGGAATGGCTGACGATAAAGACAGTCCTGGCCGCCAGCGCGGCAGTTCTCCCGGGCCAGACGGAGCCGCGGGGCGGCAGCCGATGCGCATGCTGTTCTTCTGGTTGGTGGTCCTGTTTGCCTGTCCCACCCTCATCTTGCTGTACCGCGCCAGCCATGATCAGGATATCGTGACCCTGCCGTGGTATGAGTTCGAGGAACTACTGACTAGCGACCGGGTACAGGATGCCACGGTGGTCGAGGATCCCTCTTCGGGGTACATGATCAAAGTCGTGCGTGGTGAGTACTGGCCGGCCAACGTCGAAATCGGCGACAAGACGGCGAAGGTGAAATACAAGGCCAAGGTGGTGCTCACCGAGAGTCTGCTTGATCGGCTCAGGGAACACACGAAGTACAAGGCAGAACAGAACAGCAACCTGGTGGGTAGCATCCTCCTCTCGCTGCTGCCCATTCTGATCCTGGTTGGCCTGATCTATTTCCTCTTCTCCCGCCAGTTGAAGGCGGCGGGACGCGGCGCCCTGCAGTTCGGCAAGAGTCGCGCCCGGATGATGAACCCCAGCCAGGAACGGGTCACCTTCAAGGACGTGAGTGGCATCACCGAGGCGAAGGAGGAGATGCATGAGATCATCGAGTACCTGCGAGATCCCGGCAAGTTCCAGAAACTCGGGGGGCGCATACCGAAGGGCGTCCTGATGGTGGGTCCCCCGGGTAGCGGCAAGACGCTGATGGCTCGGGCCATCGCCGGGGAAGCCGATGTGCCCTTTTTCTCGATCAGCGGCTCGGATTTCGTCGAGATGTTCGTCGGCGTGGGGGCCAGCCGGGTGCGTGACATGTTCGAGGAAGGCAAGCGGCATGCGCCCTGCCTGGTTTTCATCGACGAAATCGATGCGGTTGGCCGCTCGCGTTTCAGTGGCATCGGCGGGGGTCATGACGAGCGCGAACAGACGTTGAATGCGCTGCTGGTGGAGATGGACGGGTTCGAGACCAACAGCGGCATCATCGTCATCGCGGCGACCAACCGGCCCGATGTGCTGGACCCGGCGCTGCTGCGGCCGGGGCGCTTTGACCGACAGATTCGCATTGATCTGCCCGACGTCAACGGCCGCCTGGGCATCCTCATGCTGCACGCCAAGAAGATCAAGCTGGCGGTCGGCGTCGACCTGGGGCTGATTGCCCGGGGCACGCCTGGGTTCAGCGGCGCGGACCTGGCTAACCTGATCAACGAGGCCGCCCTGCTGGCGGCGCGGAATGCGAAGGAGGCGGTTGAACTGGTCGACATGGAGGAAGCCCGCGACAAGGTCGCCTGGGGCAAGGAACGGCGCAGTCGCAAGATCGATGAGAGGGATCGTCAAGTGACGGCTTACCATGAGGCCGGCCATGCCTTGACCGGCATCTTCTGTCGGCACGGGATCCCCCTTCACAAGATCACCATCATCCCCCGCGGCGTGGCCTACCTGGGCGCCACCATGCATCTGCCGGAGCAAGATCGCTACACGCACAGCCGAAGCGAGTTGCTGGACGAGTTGGCCATGCTCATGGGCGGCCGGGTGGCGGAGCGCCTGATCTTCGGCGAAGTGACTAGCGGGGCCGCGGCAGATATCCGACAGGCTACCGACATCGCCCGGAAGATGGTCTGTCAGTGGGGCATGAGCGAAAAGATCGGCCCGCTGTCCTATGCCGGCCGGGAAGAGCACATCTTCCTGGGCCGGGACATCACGCGCAGCGATGACTTCAGCCCAGAGACGGCCCGCGAGATCGACATGGAGATCCGGCGTCTCATTGACGAGAGCGAGCAACGCGTGGTCGAGTCCCTCACTCAGAATCGCGCCAAGCTCGAGTTGCTGGCGAAGACGTTGCTGGAGGCCGAGACCCTGACGGCACAGCAGGTCTACGCGCTCCTGGGGATGGAGTTTACGCCCATGGCCGGGGTGGTCTATGATGCCTCCGGCGATGGGGACGATGGAACGGTGCCGCCGGTGCCGCCGGTGCCGCCCCCCGTGCCGTCGCCGGAGACGGCCGGAACTCCGACGGCCACCGGGAGTTGAGCAGTGGGCCCGCCAGCGCTAGTCCCGTGCCTTGGCGCCCACCGCGAGGGGACCGCGATCCAGGTCCGACTACAGCCCCGGGCGCGCCGTCCAGGGCTGGTCGGAAGGGTTGGCGAACGGCTGAAGATCGCGGTCTCAGGCCCTCCTGTCGACGGCAAAGCCAACGCTGAGTTGTGCCGCTTCCTGGCGGGTATCTTGGGGGTGGCAAAGTCCGCCGTCGTGGTGCTGCGAGGCGAGACCTCCCGGGAGAAGACCGTGCTAGTGCGCGGACTCTCTCCCGAGACGGTTGCAGAACGCCTTCCCGACCCCGTTTCGACCAGCGCCGCGGCCCTGAGCCCATGCTTGGGAAAGCGGGCTCTTGACCCGTCGTCGATACCGCCCGTGGCGTGATCGTTTCCGGCCTATGGCCAGGCCGTCTCGCCAGACTGCACGCGGATGGGCATGCCACCGGCTGCCATGCTGGCGTTCATCGAGACCCCCACCAGTACGGCCTGGATCCCGTCTTCCAGCGGCGCCTTCAATCCCAGCGGGTCGTCCTGGCCCGCCTCCGTGAACAGGAACGCCCTGAGTTTGGGGTCGGAGCCACCGTGGCCGCCCGTCACTTTACGTTCCGGGATGAGCCGCGGCCGCGGCTCGGGTGGGAGGAACCAGAGGAACTGGCGGCGGTCGTCCAGGTCGCGGCCGTCGTTGGCGAGGCTGGCGTCGGCGAGGCTGGCGTCGGCCTGGCTGCCGGGGTGTCCGACGGCCCAGCTGGTGCCGTAGCGCTGGTAGAGTTCCAGCCGTCCCCGCGTGCCTTCGACCGCGAGGCGCATGCTTTCGTAGCTGGCGTAGGCGATCAGCGAGTAGCTGGCGATGATACCATTCTCGTAGGCGATGGTGGCGGCCATGGTATCCGGGATGTTGATCCTCTCGTCGAACACGCAACCATCCCGGAAATAACCGTCGACCACCTCTGGCCCCTGGTACAGCAGGCGAGTGCGCTCGTTGCGGAAAACATCGGCGTAGAACTCGCACTGGGCCCCGTGCGGACAGGTGCTGCAACGCGGGCCGCGCCGGGCGCCGTTGCGGCCGTAGAAAGCCAGTCGGCCCTGAGCGGTGACCGTGGCGGGACGGCTGGCGGCGAACCAGTTCAGCACGTCAAAGTGGTGCGAGGCCTTGTGGACCATCAACCCCGAGCTGTTATCCATGAAGCGATGCCAGCGCCGGAAGTAGTCGGCCCCATGGTGGCGGTCCAGGGTTTCGGTGAACTGCATGGAGAGCACTCGTCCAACCGCACCCTCCTGCAATAGCCGTTTGAAATCCTCGAGGTCGGGAGTAAACCGCATATTGTGCGTCACGTACCCCGTGGCCGAACTGCGTGCGGCTGCGGCCCGGATCGCAGCCACCTGTTCGCGAGTGGTGCATAGCGGTTTCTCGCTGAAGACATTGATGCCAGCCTCGAGAGCTTTCACGACGTAACCGGCGTGGGTGCTGTCTTTGCTGGTGACGATGACGGCGTGCGGCTGCACCGTGCGCAGCATCGCGTCGACGTCGGTAAACACAGGGATCTGCGTGCCGAGGATGAGGTTGGTAGCCTCGGCGCGCTTGGGGTTGAGGTCGTAGAGTCCGGCGAGCTGAATGGTATCCGGGAACTCCTTGAGCAGAGTCGCTGCGTAGCTGTCGGTCCCGCGCCCGCCGGTGCCGATGATGACGAACCGCTTCATGCTGTACTCCTTAACAACCTATGAGGCTCTGACAGAACCCCGCGTCTGGCCCTGGAGCCCGCGCTGCCAAGCCCGTTCCGGGTGGGTTCGCGGTACCCCAGATACGGCGGAGACCGCCGGCTCCAGAAGATACGGCGGAGACCGCCGGCTCCAGAAGATACGGCGGAGACCGCCGACTCCAGAAGATACGGCGGAGACCGCCGGCTCCAGAGGATACGGCGGAGACCGCCGGCTCCAGGGGATACGGCGGAGACCGCCGGCTCCAGGGGATACGGCGGAGACCGCCGGCTCCAGAGGATACGGCGGAGACCGCCGGCTCCAGAAGATACGGCGGAGACCGCCGGCGGAACTGCGAGGCCAGCGGCGGCGTAATGTGGTCAGTTCCGTGGCGGTTACCAGTCGGGGAGCGGCGGCGGGGCCGAAACAGTAGGTTATGCCCAGCCTGCCCACGTGGCGTAGCGGGTCCGCGCCAGACGAAGCTGGAGACAGACATGGAAACCGTGGCCATCGAGCGCTTCAGGGCGCTGATCTTCGATCTTGACGGGACGCTGCTCGACTCCGAGAAGTACCATCTCCGAGCCTTTGCCCGTGCCATGCAGGAGCTGGCCGGCTACGAGCTGACGCCCGCCGACCAGGAGGAATTCATCGGTAACACCAGCGTCTGGCTCTCGGCCCGTCTGGCGGAACGCCACGGGCTGTTGCTCGACCCGCAAGCGGTAGCCGCGCGCAAGTTCGAGCTGCTCTACCGCGACTTCCGGGCCGAACTCTACCCGGGCGCTGGGCCGTTCGTGCGGCTGTGGGCCGGGCGGCTGCCGCTGGCCGTGGCCAGCAACTCACCGCGCCATTTTGTAGAGACCGCTCTGCGGCAGGCGGGCCTGTTTGACTGCTTCTCGGTGATCACCACGGTGGATGACGTGCGGCACCGTAAGCCTGACCCCGAGATGGTGCAGTTGACCGTGCGGCGGCTGGGCCTACAGGCGGCAGAGGCTCTGGTCTTGGAGGACACGGCGCTGGGTGTCGAGGCGGCGTGCCGGGCTGGCTGTCCCGTCGTGCTGCTGGACAACGGTCTGGTCGCCTCGGCTGGCAGGATTCCGCCGGGGACTCCGGTATTGACCTGGCACGAGCTTCTCAGGCTGTAGCCGACACGCCCAGGCCTACCGTCGCCGCTCTCCAGAGGCGGTCAGCGCGCCCTGGGGTGCGCCTTGGCATAGGCCTCCTTGAGGCGGTCCGAGTCCACGTGAGTATAGATCTGGGTGGTTGAAAGGCTGGCGTGTCCGAGCAGTTCCTGGACGCTCCGCAAGTCGGCGCCAGCCGAGAGCATGTGCGTCGCAAACGAATGGCGCAGACGGTGCGGCGTGTAGTCCGCTGGGAGATCGGCCTCACGCAGGTACAGCTTGAACAGCCGCTGCACGGACCGGGGGGTGAGGCGACGGCCTAGGACATTGAGAAACAGCGCGCCGCGGTCGCCGGTCCCGGCGAGGCCCATCTCTGCGCGGCGGTCGAGGTAGCTGCGCAGTGCCCTCAACGCCGGTTTTCCCAGCACGCACAGGCGCTCCTTGTTGCCTTTGCCCCTGACGGTGAAGACGCCGCTGGAGGCATCGAGATCCTCGAGGTTCATCCCGGTGGCTTCACTGAGGCGCAGCCCGGCGCTGTAGAGCACTTCGAGGATGGCGCTGTCGCGGGCGGCGCAGAAGGGGCCGCTGGCCGAGGGCTGGTTGCGGCAGTCAGCATGGCGCTTCCAGTAGGCCGCGGGGGCATCCAGCAGCCGTGCTACCTGGTCACGGTCGAAGACCCCGGGGAGTCGACGCGGCGGTTTGCCCGTCGGCAATCCGGCGAAGGGATTGCCGGTCACGACGCCCTCACGAATCAGAAACCGGTAGAAGGAGCGCAGGCTGCTGCGCTTGCGATTGAGGGAGGTGCGCGCCAGTCCCTGCCGGTTGAGGTTGACGAGGAAGGCCCGCGAGTGCATGGCCTCGACGCCGCCCCACTGGCAGACGTTCTGGCCCTTCCTGAGCCAGGTAAAGGCGATGAACTGCCCGATGTCGATCAGGTAGCTGCTCAAGGTGTGCGGCGACGCCTGGCGTTCGGCGCGCAGGTAGCGGATGAAATCGGTGACGTGCGCATCCCGCCTGGCGAGGCGGTGCGCTGCCAGGGTCGGCGCCGGAACGTCGGCCGCGGCCCGAACGGCGGGAGGCGGTTTACCAGAACCCATAGGCATCATAGCGGATGACGTACATCC
Source organism: uncultured Victivallales bacterium (assembly GCA_903834675.1). The sequence goes on from CAILKC010000263.1 coordinate 37,760, forward strand.
CGAGGAGCAGATTGGTGAGGACATGGGCCGCCACCGCCGCCCAGATGTCTTGGGTCCGGATGATCAGCAGCCCGTAGATGACACCGGCCAGCATCCCGGCGACGAACTCGCGGTGCTCAAAGCCGAACAGCAGCACGGACCAGAAGAACGGCTCCGCCTCAAACTGCCCCAATGGCGCCTTGAGAAAATCGCGGCGAATCAGACGGCGGTAGAGAAAGCCGCGCCAGAAGAACTCCTCGGCGACCGCGATGACGAAGGCGGAGCCGCCCAGGCGCACCAGGGTCAGCGGCCAGCCGCAGAGCTCGGGGGAGTAGGGGCTGGGGGCAGACAAGACGGGAATCCTTCCCAAGGGCAGGACCCCAAAGCGCAGGTACAGCTCCTGGAGCAAGGGCATCCCTTCTAACCTGCCCAGAAAGGGCACGATCCACAGAGCCAGAACCACCAGCCCGGCCAAGATGGCGAGCGCGGCGTGACGAGCCTGCGGACGGGGGTAGTAGCGCCAGGGCCGGAACCCGGCGAGCAGCAGCGCGCCGACCAGGCTCAGTACGGCATAGGTCCACGGCTGGCCTGGGACTGCCAGGTCGAAGACCGACTTCAGCACCATCCAGGCCAGAAACGGCAGCGCATGTGCCAGAACCGGTTGGCTGGTGCAGCCGCACGGGCTTGCCCCGTCCGCGCCGGGTTCCAGGTCAGGAAGCGCTGACGTCGGGTTTCCCATGCTTTTCCCTATCGGGTCCTGTCTGGCCAGGCTGCTGATCGGCCTCCGGCGTCGTCGGCGCGACCAGGCCGGTTCGGCGCTGCAACTCGGCGAGAACCGCCTCTCCGCCCTGGTAGATCCAGTCGTCGATGTCGGTAATGCGCTGGCGGTTGCCCTGGCGGAAGTGTACCCGGGCGATACTCTTACGCTGCCAGCGGCTGAGGTCGATATCGGTGATGTCGGCGTAGGGCACCCGCAGTCCCTCGACCGTGACGAAACCTCTGTCGTCGGCGGCCATGGTGCGTCGGCGGGCGCGCAGGAGGCGAAACAGGATCGTTCCGACCAGGGCGAGGCAAGCCGCCATCATGACATACTGAGTGCCTGTGTCCCACGGGGTCTTCAGGCTCACTGCTCCGCTCGGGAGGTAGTCTGTCTGCTTGAAGGCGGCGGACCACCTCTTTTCCGCCGCGAGGGCGCGCCACTGCTCCCTCTGGCCGGCGGCCAGCAGGCGGTTATACTCGGCGGCACGCTGGTTAAAACGCGGGTAACCGACCTTCGCGTCGAGGACGCACCAGACGGCGAAGGCGCCGAATGCCGCCGAGACCAGCCCCATGCGCAAGGCCCATTTGCGGCTTAGCTGTGCGCTGACGGCCATGACGGTCGACCTCCCAAGCGCTCGGATCACCTCCCCGTCGGGAGGCGACCGCGGATCTCACGATGGTCGGTCCACAGCGTCAACCCGACCTCCAAGAGAAACAGCCCGGCGGCTAGCAAAGCCGCCACCGGCCACAGCGGCAGCCGGACAGGGAGCTCGGCGCGCGGAACCGCCGTCCCGGTGGCCGTGGTGGGCGCCTCCGACACCAGCCTGTGAATGAGGTCATACGGATTCAGGCGCTCGGAGGAGGACTCGCGGCGGCTGATGTTCACCTCGACCGGTCGGTCGCCCAGCGCGAACACCCCCGGTTCCGCGGTTGATTGCGCCTGCCCCGAACTGGCCGCCACCCGGCCAAGAAGATCGCGGAATTCGGGGATCGGCTGGCCGCAGTCGACGCGGGTGATGCCGTACCCGGCCGGCACTGCCGTCCGGGCAATTTCCTGGATCATAGGCAGAAACGAGGCGGTCAGCGGCAGATCGCTCCACTGGGGGTCAAAGGGCAGCGCGAACACCAGAACCCGCCCGCGGCCGACGGTTTGCTCGGCCAACACCGGGTCGCCGTCGGTGGTCTTGAGTTGCACGGTCTGACTGCCGGACAGGTTGAGGCGCAGAAACTGACGGATCGGAAAGATAAACAGGTCGGTGCGCTCCGCCTCCGCGAAGGCCTCGGCCAGCACCCCCTCGGGGTTGACCCAGCCCAGGCTCCAGGACTCGCCGCGCCGCCGCCCCTGGCCGACGACCTCGGTGAGGCGGGCGTCGAACAGACCGCTCGCTCGCAAGCCGTGCATCATCTGACCCGGAAACGGCCCGGGGGTGCAGACCGCGGTCCCACCCGCCGTACAGAAATTCTTCAACTGGGCGAAGGCGGCCTCGTCAAAACGATCCGCGGCGCCCAGGACAAAGACCAGCGGGACGTGCGACAAGTCCGTGGCGAAGAACGCCTCCGCGGTCACGGTCTGCACCTGGAAGGCAGCGGCGCTGTCATGCAGGCTCTTGGCCAGGAAGAAAGCCTGGGGGTCAGGGGCGGCGCCGCCGTCGGTTACGGGCACCACGGCGACCACCGGCACGCTGGGCGGGGCGGCGGCCCAGAAGTGCAGTGCATCGTCGGCGGCGTAGTCGTCAGGCGTCAGTTCAGCCACGCCGTGGACGGCGCCATCGTGGCGCAGGGCGACGGCTACGCGGCGCACTTGCAGGGGCGGCAGCGAGACGGGCACCGACTGGCGGTCTGGGCCGGCGCGTACGGTCAAGGTCCGTTGCTGTGCCACCTCGGCAAAGTTGCGCACCTCGACGATGACCCGGCAGCGCCCCGCGGAGGTGGGGGACGCGAGGGCTCCGATCACGCCGACGTTGGCCAGTCCGGGGTCTGCGGGGTTGAGCAAGCGCACCTCGGTGCCGCTGGGCAACTGCTCCCGGCACTCCTGCCAGTCGGCGACTTGCAGGTCGGAGAGCACGAGCAAGCGCCGGGGGCCGGGGCCGGCGAGCAGGCGAGCCGCTTCACGGATGGCGGCGGCGTGGTGACCCGGAACCGGGCGCGGGGCGGCCGCCGCCAGCGCCGTGAGCAGGTCGGCAGGACGGGTCCCCGGCGGCATGGAGCTGAGCACGCGGTCGGCCGACAGGATCAACCCGACCCGCTCGCCCTCGGCCAGTTTCCGCAACTCCCCACGGGCAAGTTCCGTCAGGCGCTCCGGGGCGCCTCTCGCACCCATGCTCGCGGACAGGTCGGCAAGCAGAACGGTGACGGCGCCGGCGGCCTCAGCGCCCCGTCCCGGGGCGGCGGCGCGGCGCAGCGTGGGGCGGGCGAAAGCCAGGACGGCAGCGGCCAGCGCGGCCAGGCGCAAGAGCAGAAGCAGGAGGTCGCGCAGACGTCGGCGCCCCTCGGGCGGCAGTTGAGCCCGGCGGAGAAAACGGGTGCTGGGAAACACCAGCCGACGAGGAATTTCCCGGTTCATCAGATGCAGCACGACCGGCACCGCGAGGAAGGCCAGGCCAAGCAGAAACCAAGGGTATTCAAATCCGCTCATCAGCCCAGAGCCTCCCGGCGGTGCAGATAGGCTGCCAGCAGGTTGCCCACGTTCTCGCTGGTCGGCGCCAGAAGGTAGTCCACCTGTTGCGCCAGGCACGCTTCACGGACCTGCTTGACGAAACCCTCCATGGCGTGTTCGTAGCCGACCCGGACCAGGTCGGGCACGGTGGTGAGTTCCGGCCCCCCCTCGCTGTCCACAAAGCGCACGGTCCGGCTGAAGGGCAGGTCCATCTCGTCCCGGTCCAGAACCTGCAGGGCGATGCAGTCGTGATGGGTAAAGCGCAACCTCCGCACCACACTCGCGAGGTCGTCTTCCAGGTCATGGAAGTCACTGATGAGCACCACCAGCCCTCGCCGCCGGAGGTTCTCGGCGACGTGATGCAGGACGGTGCGGTGGTCGGCAACCCCGCGCGGGGTGAGTTTCTGCAACTCGGTGAACACCCGCTGGGCGCCATCGCGGTGCCGCGCCGGGGGCACCCAGGCCGTGATGGTCTCGGCGTAGGCACAGAAGCCGACGCTGTCGCCCTGGCGCCGGGCCAGGTAGGCGAGGGCGGCGGCCAACATGGCCCCGTAACGCAACTTGGTACAGCGGCTGCGCCCGCCCTGGTAGCCCATCGAAGCGCTGGTATCCAGGATGATGGTGCAGTCCAGGTTCGTCTCCTCCCGGAAGACCTTGGTATAGTAGCGGTCAAGCCGACCGTACACCTTCCAGTCCACATACTTGGGATCGTCTCCAGGCACGTAGTTACGATACTGGAAGAACTCGCTCCCGAAGCCCTGGTAGAGGCTGCGGTGCAGACCCGAGAGAAAGCCCTCGACCACGACACGTGCCAGGAGCGCGTAGCTGTCAATGCGCGCCAGCGTCTCAGGACTCAGCAACTCGGCTACGGTTGGGGAGGGCATGTCAGCCTTGGGTCGTTCCGGCCATGGGTTCGAGGCGACCCCCGGCGGAAGCGCCCCCGGAGATCGCGGTTGAGGCAATATAGCCGGGTTTCGATGCTACGCCTGGAATGGCGCCTTCCGTGAAGGTCGGCACTCTCTTGCATTCCCGGGCGGGTCGGGGTAGAGTCAGCCCCCGTTGTCTGGGCTCCCGCGCTCTGCCGCAGGAGGCGCTGTGCCGGGGCTGTGCTGGGCAGCGTGCGCCCCACCAGTAGGACGTTCATCAACAAGGGACAGTCATGATCAAGATTGGCATCATTGGCGGCTCTGGGCTGGACAATCCTGACATCCTGAAAACCCCGAGCGAAGTCATCCTCACCACTCCCTACGGCGCCCCCTC